>SCVU01000805.1 GCA_004296785.1 Planctomycetota bacterium | reverse complement strand
TCGCGTCGCGAACTCGCCTGAGACGAGGCGGGCTCCAAACTTCCAAGTCGGCGGAATCGAGGCGGGCTCGGTACGTCGGTACGTCCGGTACGTCCGGTACGTATTACGCGTGCACCGCCGCCGGCGCGGGCAGCACCAGTCCGAGCGCGTCCGCGTTCGGCAGGTACAACCCGCAGCGGCGCACGAGCGGATCGAGCGCCTTCAGGTAGTCGCGCACCATCTGCTCGTTCGAGCGATCGCGCAGTCCGAGCGCGACCGCGCGCGCGTCGCCGCGCGAACCCGGCCGGCCGAACGAGCGCAGCGCGACCGCCAGCCAACGCGCGAACAACTGCTGCGCGTGCGGCCGATTCGGCGCCTCCGCGCAGTACTCGACGAAACCGCAAAGCTCGATCTCCTCGCGCGGCGACGATTGCTCGAGGTACGAGCGCGCGACCGCGGCGAACGGCCGGCTCGCGCTCTCGAGATACGCGTGCATCGCGGTGCGCTCGGCGAGCTCGCACAGGTGCCGCCCGATCGCGTACTCCAGGCGCGTCGTCGGGTACGGCACCGCATCCATCCGCTCGCGCACCGCGCTCTCGATGTCGGTCCAGCCGAGGTCGCTGTACAGCGCGCGCAGCTCGCGGAACAGCCGCAGGTTCGTGTCGAGCTCGCCGGCCAAGTGCAGCTTCGTCTCGACCTCCGGGATGTACTTCAGGCAGTGCCCGAGCATGTTGATCGCGACGAGCTGGCGCCAGGCCTGCTTCTCGACGATCGCGCGCAACAGCGCGCGACCTTCCTCGTCCAGCTCGTTGCGTTGCATCGGGTGCGTTCGATCGCTCGAGGGAAGGCGCGGTTCTAGGAAAACGGATCGGGCGGCGCGTTCGGGTCGATGCCGGTGAGCGCTTCGTCGGGGATCACGAGCCGCGCGACCGGCTTGCCGTTGACGATGTGGCTCTCGACGATCTCCGCGACGTCGGCGACCGCGACGCGGCCGTACCACACGCCCTCGGGGTACACGACGACCGCGCAGCCGAGCGCGCACTGATCGAGACAGCCCGCCTTGTTCGGACGCACGATGCGCTTGAGCCCGCGCGCGTACAGCTGCTTCTTGAACTCCTCGGCGACGGCCGCGCCGTCCTTGGCCTTGCAGCAGCCCTTCGGATCGTCGGGCGCGCGCTCGTTCGTGCAGATGAAGACGTGGCGTTGGAAGCGTGCCATGGGGAGAAGCGGCCGGTGCGCGGGACGCGCACGCGCAGCCTAACCGAGCAGCTCCTTCGCGATGATCAACTTCTGGATCTCGCTCGTGCCTTCGTAGATGCGCAGCGCGCGCACCTCGCGGAACAGCCGCTCGACGACGCTGCCGCGCTTGACGCCGAGACCGCCGTGCAGCTGCACCGCGCGGTCGCAGATCCAGCCGGCGCCCTCGGTCGCGAAGAGCTTCGCGCGCGCGACGGCGAGTCCCGATTCCGCGCCCGCGTCGACGAGCGCGGCGGCCTCGGCGACGAGCAGCTCAGCCGCGCGCAGCCGCACGTCCATCTCGGCGACGTCGAAGCGCAGCGCCTGGTTCGCTGCGAGCGGCTTGCCGAACTGCCGGCGCGACGCGAGGTGCGCGCGCGTCTCGGCCAGCGCGCGGCGCGCGAAGCCGTTCGCGGCGGCCGCGACCGTCGTGCGGAAGCGCGCCAGCGTGCCGAGCGCGAGCGCGAGCCCCTGGTCGACCGTCCCGAGCAGCGCGTCGGCCGGCAGCTCGACCGCGTCGAAGCGCACTTCGCCGATCGGATGCGGCGCGATCACCTCGAACGGCTCGACGGATGCGCCGCGCGCGCGCGCGTCGACGGCGAACATCGACAGGCCCTCGGCCTTGCCGGGCTCGCCGCTCGTGCGCGCGAGCACCGTGTAGAAGTCAGCGATGCCCGCGTTGGAGATGAACGTCTTGTGGCCGTCGAGCCGCCAGCCGCTCGCCGTGCGCGTCGCGCGCGTCGCGGTCTCGGCGAGGCTCGAGCCCGCGCCGGGCTCGGTCAGCGCGAACGCGGCGACCTGTGCGCCGCGCGCGGCCGCCGCGAGTCGCTGCGCGCACGCCGCGCGGTTCGCGTCGTTCCAGCCGAGCACGAGCGGGTAGCTGCCGAGGCCCTGCATCACGAGCATCACGTCGAGCATCCCGTGATGGCTCGCGAGCACGTCGCGCAGCGCGCACAGCGCGCGCACGGAAACCGTCGCCGGATCCGCGAGCTCGCCGGTCGCCGCGCCGCCGAACATCTGCGGCACGGCCCAGCCGAGCAGTCCGTGCGCGGAGAGCTCGCGCAGCGCGCGCCGCGCGGCCTCGGCCTCGCCGAGCCCGTCGAGCTCGCGCTCGCACCGCGCGCCGAGCTCGCGCGCGCGCGCGAGCGCCGCGTCGAGCTCGCGCGAGCCGAACGCGCGCGCACCGTCCTTCGCTGCACTCATCGCGGCTAGCCCTTCTTCTTCGGCCGGCGCTTCGCGCTCGCGGGCGCCTTGGGCGCGGGCTTCGACTTCTGCTTGCCCTTGTGCTTGCGCGGCTTGTCGGCCGCGTGGCCCTTCGGCACGCTCGACGGCTTCGGCCGCTTCTGGTTCGGCGCGGCGCTCGCGAGCGCGGCGCGCGGCGCCTGCATCGGCGCGGGCGCGCCGGCGAACTGCGGCGGCCGCCGCGCCATCGCCGCGGCGAAGCCCTCCTTGAAGTCCGGGTGCTCCATGCACAGCGCCTGGATCCACCCCTCCGCCTGCATCGCCTGCGCGAGCCCCATCGACGCCTCGGCGTTCAACATCCGCTTCGTCACCGCGAGTCCGAGCGCGGGGCCGGCGGCGAGCTCGCGCGCGAGCGCGAACGCCTCGCGCTCGAGGTCCTCGGCCGCGACGACGCGGTTGTACAGCCCGATCTCCGCCGCGCGCCGCGCGTCGATGAACTTGCCGGTCATCAACAGCTCGCTCGCGTGCCCGAGGCCGACGATGCGCGGCAGGAGCCAGCCCGCGCCCATGTCGGCGCCCGACAGGCCGACCTTGACGAACAGGAACGCGATCTTCGCGTGCTCGGCCGCGATGCGGATGTCCGCCGCGATCGCCATCACCGCGCCGGCGCCGCAGGTCGTGCCGTTGAGCGCGGCGACGACGGGCTTCTCGAGCTCGCGGATCGCCTGGATCAGGTCGCAGGTCAGGCGCGTGAACTGGTTGAGCTGCGCCGCGTCGTAGTGCAGGAGCTCGCCGATGATGTCCTCGACGTCGCCGCCCGAGCAGAACGCCTTGCCGCTGCCGGTCAGCACGACGGCGCGCACGCTCTTCCTCGTCTGCAGCGCGCGGAACGCCTCGGTCAGCTCGCGATAGCTCGCGAAGGTCAGCGCGTTCAGCTTGTCGGGGCGGTCGAGCTGGACGAGCGCGACGCCGTCCGACTCCTTGTAGCGGAAGTGCTGCGGATTCATCCGCGCGGCATGATAGCGGCTGCGCCGCTCGAATTCGGTGTCCCATTCTCGGCGGCGCGCGCCGGCGCGCGCGCGTACGGTGCGCGCATGAACGCCGCACTCCTCGCGATGCCCGCACTCTTCCGCATGCCTGAGAAGGGCACGATCGATCCCCGCCTGACCGCGTTCCTCGAGCGCGACGCCGCGTTCGACGGCGCGCTGTGGGCCGGCGTGCGCACGACCGGCATCTACTGCCGGCCGACGTGCACGGCGAAGAAGCCGCGGCCGGAGAACGTCGTGCTGTTCGACTCGCTCGACGCCGCGCGGCGCGCCGGCTTCCGCGCGTGCCTGCGCTGTCACCCCGACGAGGCCGCGGAACCGGTGCCCGCGTGGGCGCGCGAGCTTCTCGCGTCGATCGAGCGCGAGCCGCTGCGGCGGCGGACGTCCGCGGATCTGCAGCGGCTGGGCGTCGAGCCGCGGCGCGCGCGGCGCTGGTTCCAGGCGCGCTTCGGCGTGACGTTCGCGGCGTTCGCGCGCACGCGGCGGCTCGCGCTCGCGCAGCGCGTGCTCGCGCAAGTTCCGCGCGGTCGAAGCAGCGCGCGCGTCGCGGCGGTCGCGACCGCGAGCGGCTTCGAGTCCGAGAGCGGCTTCCGCGCGGCGTTCGCGAAGCTGTACGGCGCGCCGCCCAAGCGCGCGGCCGCGGGCGCGGCGCTGTACGTCGCGCGGATCGCGACGCCGCTCGGGACGCTCGTCGCCGCGGCGACGGACGCGGCGGTCTGCTTCGTCGAGTTCGCCGATCGCCGCGGCCTCGCGGGGCAGGTGCGCGCGCTGCGCGCGCACTTCGAGCTGCCGATCGTGCCGGGTTCGAACGCGCGGCTCGCCGAGCTCAAGCGCGAGCTCGGCGAGTACTTCGCCGGCACGCGGCGCGCGTTCGACGTGCCGGTCGCCGCACCGGGAACGCCGTTCCAGCGGCGCGTGTGGGATGCGCTGCGCGCGATTCCGTACGGCGAAACGCGCAGCTACGCCGAGATCGCGCGCGCGGCCGGTTCGCCGCACGCGATCCGTGCGGCGGGCCGCGCGAACGGGATGAACCGGCTCGCGATCCTGCTGCCGTGCCACCGCGTCATCGGCGCGGACGGCGCGCTCGTCGGCTACGCGGGCGGAACGCGGCGCAAGCAGTGGCTGCTCGAGCACGAGCAGCGCGACGCGCGCGCTCGCTAGACCGCCGCCGTCGCCTCGATCTCGACCAGTGCGCCGTCTTCGAGCAGCGCCGCGACCTGCACCAGCGCCATCGCCGGGTAGTGCTTGCCGACGAGCCGCTTGTACGCGGCTCCGATCTCCTTCGTC
The DNA here is from genome assembly GCA_004296785.1 of Planctomycetota bacterium. Taxonomy (GTDB): domain Bacteria; phylum Planctomycetota; class UBA1135; order UBA1135; genus GW928-bin9. The sequence goes on along the minus strand of SCVU01000805.1, from coordinate 7,926 downwards.
GCCGCGAGGTACGCGCGCTTGTCGGTGACGTAGATCGTCAGGCGCGCGATCGCTTCCGGCTGTGCCCCCGCCGCCCGCAGGCACGCGACGACGTTCGAGAGCGCCTGCTCGAACTGCGCGGCGAAGTCGCCGGCGCCGACGAGCTGCTGCTGCGCGTCCCACGCGATCTGCCCGGCGACGAACACGAGCTTCGTCGCGCCGCTGACCGCGACCGCGTTCGAATAACCGCGCGGCGCCGCCCAGCCCGCGGGCTGGATCGACTCGAGGCGCGGACCGTGCGGCTGCGTCATGCGTGCTCCTTGGTCGTCCCGCTGCCGTCGAGCTCGACGACGACGCCCTCGCGATCGCCGATCACGAGGTGCCACGCGGCCTCGGCGACCTCGTCGACCTCGATCAGGCGCCCGCCCGGATTCTGCGCCGCGAAGAACGCGCGCGCCTCCTGCAGCGTCTTGCCGGTCTTCTCCATCACGAGCGCGATCGACTGCGCGAGCAGCGGCGTGTCGACGTAGTGCGGACACACCGTGTGCACCGCGACGCCGCTGCCCGCGAGCTCGAGCGCGGCCGCGCGCGAGTAGCCGAGCAGCGCGTGCTTGCTCGCGCAGTACGCGCTGACGTACGCGTAGCCGCGCAGCGCCGCCGACGACGCGATGTTGACGACGCGGCCGTAGCGGTGCTCGCGCATCGCCGGCAGCAGCGCCTCGAGCATGTGCCGCGCGCCGTGGAAGTTGACCGCGAGGTGTTCGGCGTACAGATCGTGCGCGGCCGCGTCCGGCGCGTGCGCGGCCGCGTCGGTCGGATGGCGCGGCAGCGGCGCGCTCTTCGCGATGCCCGCCGCGTTGACGAGCCACGTCACCGGTTGTCCGCCCGCGAGCTCGCGCACGCGCGCCAGCGCGGCGGCGCGCGAGGCGGCGCTCGCGATGTCGAGCTCGAGCGGCCACGCGCGGCCGCCGTCGGCCTCGATCGAGCGCGCGACCGCTTCGGCGCGCGCCAGGTTGCGCCCCGCGACGAACACGCGGCCGGCGCCGCGCGCGATGCGGCGCGCGATCGCTTCGCCGATGCCGCTGTTGCCGCCCGTCACGAGGGCCAGGGGCTTACGAGTCGCTTGCTCGGACACGAGGCGCGCGATTGTAGAGTCTCGCGCATGCGCGCTCCCAGCTTCGCCACGCTGCTCGCGGTCGTCCTGCCTTCGATTCCCGCGTTCGCACAAGCGCCCGCCGCGGCGGCGCCGGACCTCGGTGCGCGCTGCCGGGCGCTGTTCGCGCGCGCGCTCGAGGACAACCGCTGCCACGCGATCCTCGCCGATCTGTGCGCAACGGCGCCGAAGCGCATGTCCGGCTCGGCCGGCTACGCGACCGCCGTCGAGTGGGGCCGCCAGCAGATGCTCGCGCTCGGCTTCGCGAACGTGCGCCTGGAGCCGTGCATGGTCCCGCATTGGGAACGCGGCGCGCGCGAGGAGCTGTCGATCGCCGCGCCGGGCGCGTTCGCGGGCGAGAAGCTCGCCGTGCTCGCGCTCGGCGGCAGCGTCGCGACGGCGCCGACGGGCCTCGTCGGCCGCGTCGTCGAGTTCAAGGGGCTCGGCGACCTGCGCGAGAACGGCGCGCGCGCGAAGGGCGCGATCGCGTTCCTCAATCAACCGCTCGATCCGACCGAGCTCGACACGTTCCGCGCGTACGGCAAGGCGGTCGGTCAGCGCTGGGCCGGTGCGAGCGAGGCGGCGCGCGTCGGCGCGATCGCGGTGCTCGTGCGCTCGCTGACGCTGCGCCTCGACGACCATCCGCACACCGGCTCGATGGGCTACGCGGACGGCGTGCCGCAGATCCCGGCGGCCGCGATCAGCACGCGCGCGGCCGAGCGGTTGTCGGCGCTGCTCGCGGCCGGCCACGCGGTCGAGCTCAAGCTCGCGCTGCACTGCCGCACGCTGCCGGACGAGCCGTCGTTCAACGTCGTCGGCGAGCTCGTCGGGACCGCGAAGCCCGACGAGATCCTCGTCGTCGGCGGACATCTCGACGCGTGGGATGCCGGCGACGGCGCGCACGACGACGGCGCGGGCTGCGCGCAGGCGCTGGAGTCGCTGCGCCTGATTCGCGCGCTCGGCTACGGGCCGCGGCGCACGCTGCGCTGCGTGCTGTTCGCGAACGAGGAGTTCGGGACGCGCGGCGGCAATGCGTACGCGGCGACGCACGCGGACGAGCTCGCGAAGCACGTGCTCGCGCTGGAGAGCGACCGCGGCGGCTTCCTGCCGCGCGGGTTCGAGGGCACGTTGAACGACGCGGCGCGCGCGCGGCTCGCGCCGCTGTACGAGGCGCTCGCGTTCGCGGGGATCGCGCACTGGGAGCCGGGCAACGGCGGCGTCGACATCGGGCCGATGAAGGGCGCCGGCGTGCCGCTGGTCGGGCTCGTGCCCGATTCGCAGCGCTACTTCGACGTGCATCACGCGGCGAGCGACGTGATCGAGAACGTGCACCCGCGCGAGCTCGCGCTCGGTGCGGCCGCGATGGCGGCGCTGTTGCACTACGTCGACGGCTTGGAAGGCACGCTGCGCTAGCTGCATCCGCGGTTCGACCGGCCGCGAATGACCGTGAGATGAAGCGAGTGCTGATCACGGGGGCGACCGGCTACGTCGGCGGAAGGCTGCTCGCGCGCCTGGAGAGCGGTGGAGGCGCGTTGCGCTGCCTCGCGCGCCGACCGGAGGTGCTCACGGGTCGCGTGCTGCCGACCACCGAAGTCGTGGCCGGGGACGTGCACGATCGAGCCTCGCTCGATCGTGCGCTCGCGGGCGTCGACAGCGCCTACTACCTCGTGCACGCGCTGGGTGAGGGCGCCGGCTTCGAGGAGCGCGATCGCGCCGCGGCCGAGCACTTCGGCGCGGCGGCTCGCGCGGCGGGCGTGCGCCGCATCGTGTACCTCGGCGGGCTCGGCCGCGGACCGAGCCTTTCCCCGCACCTGCGCAGCCGACAGCAGGTGGGCGACGTGTTGCGCGCATCCGGCGTGACCGTGCTCGAGCTGCGCGCCTCGATCGTGCTCGGCTCCGGCAGCCTGTCGTTCGAGATGATCCGCGCGCTGGTCGAGCGGCTGCCGCTGATGATCACCCCGCGCTGGGTCGAGGTCGCCACGCAGCCGATCGCGATCGAGGACCTGCTCGATTACCTCGTCGAGGCGCTCGACGTCGGCCTCGATGCGAGTCGCGTGTTCGAGATCGGCGGGGCCGACCAGGTGACCTACGGCGACCTGATGCGCGAGTACGCGCGCCAGCGCGGACTGCGCCGCCGGATGATCCGAGTGCCGGTGCTGACACCGCACTTGTCGAGCCTGTGGCTCGGGCTCGTCACGCCGTTGTACGCGCGCGTCGGCCGCAAGCTGATCGAGTCGATCCGCCATCCGACCGTCGTCACGGATCTCGCGGCGCGCGAGGTGTTCCACGTCCGCCCACTCGGCGTGCGCGAGGCGATCGCGGCCGCGATGCGCAACGAAGAGCGCGCGATCGCGGCCAGCCGCTGGTACGACGCATTCTCGTCGGCGGGCCTGGCGGAGCGCCCCGCGAGCGTGAGCTTCGGGCAGCGGTTGCACGATTCGCGCGAGCGGTACGTCGACGTTCCTCCCGCGCGCGCGTTCGCGCCGATCCGCCGCATCGGAGGCACGCGGGGCTGGTACGCGTACGACTGGCTGTGGCGCTTGCGCGGTGTGCTCGACCTGCTCGTCGGCGGCGTCGGAACGCGACGCGGCCGCCCCGACCCCGAGACGCCGCGCGTCGGCGACGCGCTCGACTTCTGGCGCGTCGAGAGCTACGAGCCCGGGCGCCGCCTGCGCCTGCGCGCGGAGATGAAGCTGCCGGGGCGCGCGTGGCTGGAGTTCGAAGTGGTGCCGGAGCGCGACGGCTCGCGCATCCGCCAGACAGCGCTGTTCGATCCGAGTGGTCTGGCGGGGCTCGCCTACTGGTACGCGGTGTTTCCGATCCACAAGCTCGTGTTTCGCGACATGCTCGCTGGAATCGCCCGCGCGGCAGCATCGACTCCGCCGTAGCATTCGCAGCGCGCTCCGCACGAGCCTCCGATTTGCTCGAGCCCGGCGTCCCGCGCTTGCTCCCCCTGAATCACGACCGCTGGCCGACCGCCGACGAAGCGCGCGCGTCGCGCCTCTTTTCGCCGATCCGCCTCGGCCCGCTCGAGCTGCGCACGCGCACCTGGGTGCCGGCGATGGTGCCGTGGCGCGCGAGCGAGGACGGCTTCGTGACGCCGGAAGTCCTGCGCTGGTACGGCCGCTTCGCCGACGGCGAACCGGGCGTGCTCGTGATCGAGGCGACCGGCATCCGCGACGTTCCGTCCGGCCCGCTGCTGCGCATCGGCCACGAGCGCTTCGTGCCCGGGCTGCGCGAGCTCGTCGAGCTCGTGCGCGCGCGCTCGCGCGGCCGCACGAAGCTCCTGATCCAGGTGCTCGATTTCCTCGCGATCAAGCGCCGGCCCGAGAAGGACAAGTACGTGCGCCGCTTCCTCGCGCTGACCGACGCGCACCGCGCGGCGCTCCCCCACTGCACGAGCGACGACGAGCTGCGCGCGGCGCTGCTCGCATTGCCGCACGCAGAGCTGCTCGCGCTGCTGTCGCCGCGCGAGCGCGAGAACCTCGAGTACGGCTACCGCGAGCGCGTCAACGACCTCGAGCTCCCCCACATCCGCGATCTGCCGCGCGTGCTGCCCGGCCTGTTCGCCGCGGCCGCGCGCCGCGCGCGCGACGCGGGCTTCGACGGCGTCGAGCTGCACTTCGCGCACGCGTACACGCTGGCCTCGTTCCTCTCGCGCACGAACGTCCGCGGCGACGGCTACGGCGGCTCGCGCGAGCACCGCGTGCGCCTCGCGCTCGAAGTCGTCGCCGCCGCGCGCGCGGCCGTCGGCGCGGACTTCTGCCTCGGCGCGCGCATGTTGAGCGACGAAGCGATCGACGGCGGCTCGACGCTCGAGGACACCGCGTACTACGCGTGCGAGCTCGGCCGCGCCGGCCTCGACTTCCTCTCGCTCAGCAAGGGCGGCAAGTTCGACGACGCGAAGCAGCCGAAGGTCGGCGAGGCCGCGTACCCGTACACCGGTCCGAGCGGGCACGCGTGCATGCCGACGAAGAAGATGGGGCCGCACGGCCGCAACCTCGGCGATGCGCGCGCGATCCGCGCGGCGCTGCGCGCCGACGGGCTCGCGACGCCGGTCGTCGCCGCGGGCGGCATGCACTCGTTCGAGCTCGCCGAGCACGCGCTCGAGAGTGGCGCGTGCGATCTCGTCGCGGCCGCGCGCCAGTCGCTGGCCGATCCCGACTGGTGGAAGAAGATGGAGACGGGCCGCGGCGCGAGCGTGCGGCGCTGCCTGTTCACGAACTACTGCGAAGCGCTCGACCAGCGGCACGTCGAGGTGACCTGCCAGCTGTGGGACCGCGCGTTCGACGCGCCGGACGTCGACGGCGCGCCGGCGCGGCGCGCGAAGGACGGCAAGCGGCGGCTCGAACCGCCGGCCTGAGCGCGCTCAGCCCGCGCGCGACGCGCGCCGGCGCCGCAGCACGAGCGCGACGCACAGGACGGCGAGCGCGACGCCCGCGCCGGCGAACCAACGCCACTTGCCGTCGTCGTAGTCGGTGCGGAACGGCTGCGCGAACAGCGCATTCGGCAGCACGCGCAGCTCGCGCCGCGGGTAGTCGATCCACATCCGGTAGCGCTTCAACACGTCCATGCCGAGCAGCCCCTCGGCGACGTGATCACTGCCCGCATCGGTGCCGACGTGCACCGGCATGCGCTCGAGCGCGTGCGCGCCGAGCGCGACGCGCGGCACCTCGACGGTCGTGCAGTCGATCGGCCGCGGACCGAGTCCCCACGAGCGGCTGCTGCCGAGCACGCGCAGCTCGCCCGGCAGTCCGCTGCGCGCGCTGAAGCCCGCGCACAGGTACAGCCCCGCGACCGCGCCGGTGTCGAACACGGGCCACGCGGTCACGCGCGCGCCGGCGAGCTCGAGCTCGACCGGCAGCGCGTGCAGCGCGCCCTGCCAGCGCAGCTCGAGCCGCGCGGCGCTCGCGCTCTCCGCCGGCGCGAGCTCGTGCATGCGCACCAACGGTCCGGCCGCGTCGAGCTCGAGCACCTTGTCGGCGAACAGGTCGTAGCCGCAGATCCCGTCGCAGTCCGGATGCTCCTGGTCGAACTCGAGCACGCGCTCGTACGGCCAGGCCAGCGCGCCGATCTCGAGCCGCTGCCCGTCGGCGACCGCGCGCCGCGCGCTGCCGCCGGCGGATGCGTTGTCGATCGCGCCCGCGTCGAAGCTCACGTCGCGCAGCTTCGCGCGGCCCGAGCGGAACACGACGAGCGCGTTCGCGCCGGTGTCGAACATCAGCTTGAGCGGCTGCGACGCGCCGATGCGACCGGTCAGGTACAGCCGGCCGTCGGAGCCGAGCTCGCACGGCAGGTCGACCGCGCTCGCGCCGTCGCCGTGCAGCCGCTGTGCGCTGCGCCGCCGCGCGGACACGCGCGTGCGGCAGTCGCCGCGGCCCGCGAGGCGCACGATGAAGTCGCGCTCCTCGCCGGGCGCGACGACGAGCTCGAGCGAGTCGACTCCGCTGCGGAACACGATGCGCTGCGCGCGCGTCGAGCGCGGCAGGTCGTACGTGTCGAGCGCGAGCTCGGGCACGACGTGCCAGTCCTGCGCGTGCAGCACGCCGTCGAGCTCGTAGTCGAGTCGGTCGCTGTCGGCGCGCAGCACCGGCAGCTCGGAGGAGGACTGCGCGGGGGTCGCGATCGACAGGAGCGCGAGTGCGAAGAGGAGCGGGAGCGACATGCGTGCGCGCGTCACGGTAGCTCGAGTTCGAGCACCGTCGCAGCCCCGGCGCGGATCTCGAACTCGCGCTCGCTGCGCGCGCCGCGCTCGCTCTCGACGCGCACCACGTGTACGCCGGCGGCGAGGCCGATCTCGCGCGGCGCCGGTCCCGCGTTGCGACCGCGCGCGAGATCGGGTCCGTACAGGCGCGGATCGATCACGTACCACCAGCGCTCGTTCGCGCGCGCGGCGGGCGCGGCGACGCTGAGCTGCAGCGCTCCCGCGCGCGGCGCGGGAAACTCGAACGCGTTCCGCGCGCCGACGGCGACGTCGACCTCGCCCGCGAGGAACAGCCCGAGCCCCGGCGCGCTCGCCCACACGCTGTAGTGACCCGGCGCGACGTCGCTGAGCTCCCACCGGTAGCTGCCGGGGATCCCGCGCAGCACGTGCACGCGGTGCGTGCTCGGCCCGGCGCGCCGATCCACGCCGGCGGACATGCACAGCACGCGGGCTCGGATGAGCTCGCCGGCGTCGTCGACGATGCCGACCGACAGCGACGTGCACACGGCGCCCGACGGCTCGGCGCCGACCACCGCGGCCGGCAGCACGACGTCCCACTCGACCCGCGCGTCCGGCGCGAGATCGAAGCGGCGCGTGCGCTCGCCGACGGGATGGACGAGCGTCAGCTCGAGGCCGGCGAGCGGCGGGCACGCGAGCTCGAACGCGCCGTCGGCGGCGGTCGTCGCGTCGCGCTCGAGCTTCGGCGCGCACGGTTCGAAGCGCACCGTCGCGCCGGCGAGCGGCGCGCCGTCGTCGGATCGCGCGCGACCGCGCACGAGCGCGAACGGCGCGAGCTCGAGGTCGAAGCGCGCGAGGACGCCGGGCGGGACTTCGATCGCGCGCTCGGCGTACCCGAACGCCGCGTGGCTCGCGACGATGCGCCCCGGCCCGTCGCGCACGCCGTCGAGTCGGAACTCGCCGGCGGCATCCGTGCGCGCGAGCGGCCCCGACGACGCGCGCGAACCGTACGGATCGCTGGGATCGAGCGCGGCGCCGAACTCGGGCCCGATGCGCACCCACGCGCCTTCGACCGGCTTTCCACGCGCGTCGCGCACCGAACCCTCGACGATCTCTGCGGGACCGGGCAGCA
>SCVU01000804.1 GCA_004296785.1 Planctomycetota bacterium | reverse complement strand
GCTGCACCACCTGAAGCACAACAAGGTGCTGCACGAGCAGGTGATCCTGCTCTCGATCGCCGCGCGCGAGGTGCCGCAGGTGCAGGAGAGCGAGCGGATCGAGGTCGAGCGGCTCTCGCAGGGCTTCTTCCGCGTGCGCGCGAACTACGGCTACATGGAGAAGCCGGCCGTGACCGAGATCATGCAACTGCTCGGCGAGCAGGGCATCCGCACGCGGCCGCTCGACACGACGTACTTCCTGGGCCGCGAGCGACTGATCCCGGTCGCGACGACGCCGCCCGGACAGGAAGGACGCATGGCGGTCTGGCGCAAGTACGTGTTCGCGTGGCTGACGCGCAACGCGATCCCCGCGACCCAGTACTTCGGGATCCCGCCCAACCGCGTCGTCGAGCTCGGGACGCAGATCGAGTTCTGAATCGCCGGCGTCCCCCGGCGCGCTCGCGCTCGGGTATCGTGAGCGCGTGCGTCCGTCCCTCTCGCAGGACGACGCGGGAGCGGCTCGCCCTCGCAGCGGGCACTCGGTCTCCGCGTGGATCTACGCGCGCGTCCTCGGCCTGTGCCTGGCCGGCGCGTTCGTCGTCCTTTGGCGCCAGGCGCCGGGCCTGATCGGCGCGCACGGCATCGCGCCGCTCGACGCGACGCTCGCGAGCTTGCGCGAGCGCTACGGCGAGGATGCGTGGTGGCGCGCGCCGACGCTCCTGTGGCTCGCGCCCGCCGGCGCGAGCGGCCTCGCGTTCGCGCGCGCGCTCGCGCTCGCCGGCCTCGGCGCGGGACTGTTGCTCGCGTGCGGCGTGCTGCAGCGCGCCGCGTGCGTCGCAGCATTCGCGTGCTACCTCGCGTTCAGCGCGCTCGAGCACGAGGGCTGGTTCCTTTTCAACTGGCCGTACGACCAGCTGCTGCTGGAATCGACCTTCGCCGCGATCGCGTTCGTGCCCGGCGCGACGCGCGCGCGCTGGAACGAGCGGCGCGAGCCGCCGCGCGTCGCGCGCTGGCTCGTGATCTGGTGCGCGTTCCGCCTGTACTTCGGCTGCGGGATCACGAAGTGGCTCGCCGAGTCGTCGCTGTGGCTCGACGGCAGCGCGACGCAGGCGTTCCTCGTCACGATGCCGAGCCCGCGGCCCGAGGCGCAGCTCGTGTTCGACGCACCGCGCTGGTTCCACGTCGCGACGTGCTACGGCACGCTGGCCTACGAGCTCGTCGGACCGCTGCTGTTCTTCGTGCCCGGCCGCGCGCGCCTGCTGTCGGCGCTCGCGGGCATCGCGCTGATGATCGGGGTGTCGGCCTTCGGCAACTTCCGCGGGCTCACGATCCTCTCGTGCGGCGTGCTGCTGCCGCTGGTCGACGATCGCGCGTGGTCGCGCGTGTTGCCGCGGCGCTGGACCGCGCGCGGCGCTGCCGCTGACGACGACTCCGCATCGGCGAACGCGCCTCCGCGCTCGCGCCTCGCCGTGCTGATCGCTGCACCGGTGCTGCTCGCGTCGACCGTCTCCGTGCTGACGCAACTCGGGTTCGATCCACCGGCGCGCCTGCCGTGGCTCGCGCGGGCCGCGACGCCCGTGGTCGGCTGTTACGTCGGCAACTCGTACTCGATGTTCTGCGTGATCCCGAAGCACCGCGCGCAGCTCGTGTTCGAGGCGACTCAGGACGGCGAGCATTGGAGCGAGTACCAGCCGCTCGGAGCTCCGGCGCGACTCGATCGACCGCCGACGCGACACGCGCCCGGCCACAACTACCTCGCGTTCCTGCTGTGGCTCGGCGCGTTCGCGCCGGAGGCGTTCCAGGCGCGCTTCCTGCCTGCGGTGCAGCGCGGACTCGTCGACGCGCGGCCGGAGATCCTCGCTCTGTTCGACGAGCTGCCGTTCGACGGCGCGCGCGTGCGCGCGGTGCGCTGCGTCAAGTACGTCTACTCGTACGCGTCGGCCGCGGAGCGCGCGCGCGGGCTGTACTGGCACCGCGAGCCGCGCGCGCTCGTGCTCGCGCCGCTCGAGGCGAGCGCGCCGCTCGAGGCGAGCGCGCCGCTCGAGCTCGAAGCGCCGTCCGCGCCTGTCACCGCGCCGCGCTAGTGCCGCGCTAGTGCCGCGTGATCTCCAGCCCCTCGGGCCACGACGCGGTCGAGCCCCACTCGAGCGTCGCGGTCTGACCGCGCGCGACCTTGAGCTCCCACGTCAGGATGCCCTTGTCGTCGCGGTCCTTCTTCCAGCGCTCGGCCTCCGACGGCTTCGGCTTCGCCTCGTCGAGCTCGACCTTGATGCGCGCGTCCGCGCTCTTCGGCAGCGCCTCGCGCACGAGGAGCACGACCGAACCGTCGCTCGCCGCGCCGGGCGAGCCGAGGTTCTGCGCGGTGAGCTTCCAGCGCTCGCGATCCGACTGCCGCGACGAGAAGATCCCGCCCTGCGAGCGCGTGTCGACGAGCTTCGTGCGCTCGATCTTCCAGTTCGGATCGCTGCCGAGGTGCAGCGTGAACTCCTCGCCGCGCTGCACGGTCGCGATCGACGCGGGGCCGACGTAGTCGGCGCCGAAGTAGACCGAGGCCTGGCCGGGCAGCAGCACCCAGTCGCTGTCGTTTTTCGCGCGGCCGCGCAGCCACACGCTCGTGTCGAGCGCGGGCGCGCAGTGGCGCTCGGCGCTGATCGAGAGCTTCGCGCGTCCGACGAGCACCTGCGTCGGCTCGGTGCGCGATTCGATCGTCTCCTTGCGCGCGAGCTTGTAGCGCAGCGAGAGGCCCTGCGCGTCGACCGAGGCGAAGACCTGGCGCGCGGCGCCGCCGAGAGTGGGCGTGTTGTACGCGCCCGTGGCTTGCGCCTCCTTGTCCGCGACGAGGTAGCCGAGCGATTGCAGCTGCAGTCCGTCGCGCGCGGCCGGCGCCGCCAGCTCGGCCGACGGCCGCGCGATGCTCAGCCACGCCGTCACCGGCTCCGGTCCCTGCGCGCCGCGCTGCGGCTGCGCGGTCGACAGCTCGACCTCGCACTCGCGCCAGTCCTCGCCCGTCTGCTGCCAGATCTGCGCGCGGTACGTCAGATCGACCGAACCGAGGTTTGCGTCCGCGCGCAGGTCGTACTGCGGCGTCCAGCCCGCGTTCGGCACGAGGTAGTCGAGCTCGAGCGCGATCGGCTGCCCGCTCGTGCCGAGCACGTCGAGCACGAGCTCGCGCCGCCGCTGCGCGCTCTGTGCGTCGTACTGACCGAGCTCGTTGCGCACCGCCGCGAGCTCGCGATCGAGCGCCTCCGTTTCGCGCGCGAGCGCGCGCCGCGCGTTCGAATTCTCGGCGAGCTTCGTCGACAGCCAGTCGTACTGCTGGCCCCACTCGACGCTCGCGCTGAACGCGCCCGCCTGCCCCGCCTTCGGACCGTTCTCGGTCGCGCTCTTGATCAGATTCGCCACGTACGTGCCGAGCGACGCCAGCACCTGCGCGCGGTCGTCGAGCTCGACGCGCTGCCACTCGAGCTGCTTCAACTTCGCCGCGAGCTCCGCGACGCGGCCCGCGTTCGACGCCGCGACGTCGCGCTCGCGCGTCTCGAGCGCCGCGAGCTCGCCACCCGTCATGCGCACGCGGACCGAATCCGGATCGAGCGCGAGCGGCAGGTCCGCGAGCACGTAGCGCCCGTCGCCGGCCGGCAGCGCCGCGCCGCGCGTGACGAGCGCGCTGCCGGGATACACGGTCACGGCGCGCAGCGAGCTCTGGATCGGAGTCGGATCGGCGAGGGCGGAGCGGTTTGGAGCAGCGAGGCTCGGTGCGACGAGGCCGGGGCGGACGAGACTCGGCGCGACGAGGCCCGATGTGACGAGACTCGGTTCAACGAGGCGCGGTGCGGCGAGACTCGGCGCGATCAGTCCCGGAGCGGCGAGGCCGGGGTCCACGAGCGCTGACGCCGGCGTGAAGGAAACGAGCGACGCGAGAAACACGATTGAGGCCGTCATCGATGCAGCTCCTGATCTCCGGGGACGCGAGACATGGTAGAACGTCGCTTCGCGCGGAAGTGTTGGGAGCTCCTCGGTGCTTCTGCGCAGAACGACCGGCTCCCCCGATGCGCACGCGCTGGTTTCTCGTGCTCTGGCTCGCCGCCGCGGCCCCTCTGCTCGGAGGCCCGATCCTCGCCGAGCCGTTGTTCGCCGCGCCATTTCGAGCGTCTCCACCGCGCGCGACTGAGCTTTGCGCGTCGCCACACGCTGCAACCGCACAACCGACTTCCGCGCAGCCCACTTCCGCGCAGCCCACTTCCGCGCAGCCCACTTCCGCGCAGCCCACTTCCGCGCAGCCCACTTCCGCGCAGCCCACTTCCGCGCAGCCAACTGCCGCGCAGCCAACTGCCGCGCAGCCAACTGCCGCGCAGCCCACTGCCGCGCAGCCCACTGCCGCGCAGCCCACTGCCGCGCAGCCAACTGCCGCACAGCCGGTTGCCGCGCAGCCCACTTCCGCGCAGCCAGTGGCCGCACAGCCCGCTGCCGCGCTTTCCGCGCCGCCACCACTCTCACTCGCGTCCGACCCGCAGTGGAAGATCGAGCCGGCGCTGCTGACCGGCTTGGACGCCGCCGCGCACTCGCTCGCGAAGGCGGCGCGCGAGGAGGAGCTCGGCGAAGTGCTCGAGCTTCTGCGCGCCCTCGGCATGCCCGACGACAAGCGCGCGAAGCTGCAGCAGGCCTGCTCGGCGGAGTGCGAAAAAGCCGCGGCGAAACCGAGCTCCGCCGCGGTCGCGGATGCGGTGAAGCGACTGCGCGCCGCCGCGAAACAGCTCAACGTCTCGCTCGCCGCGCAGCCGCAGGACGCGCGCGCCGAGCTGGCCGAGCTCGTGCTGCGGCTCGACGACTCGCACGCGGACGCGCACGCGCTCGTCGGTCACGTCCGCGTCGGCGACGAGTGGCTGACGCCCGACGAGCAGCTGTGCCGCGCGCGGCGCGCCGAGATCCACGCGGCGCTGCGCGACGCGCGCAAGCTCGCGGTCCCGATCCAACGCAGCGTGAGCACGTTGCCCGCGCTCGTCGAGATCACGGGCGCGCCGGGCACGCGGCTCGTGTGGAGGAACGTGACGGTGCACACGTGCTGGAGCGCGGAGAAGGCGGAGCGCGCGCTGCGCGAGGCGGTGCGCGCGACGGCCGTCTCCTCGTTCGTTCACGGCGGCAAGCTCGAACCGCGGCCGCCGGGCGAGCCGCAGACGTGGTTGTGGTTCGGCACCCAGGCGAACTACGAGGCCTACGTCGATCGCGCGCTCGAGCGCAAGACGCTCGACGCGAAGCTCGGTCCGGGCGTGCGCGCGGCGGACGGATTCCACCACATGAACGCGGGCGTCGCGGTGACCGGCGGCATGACCGAGGCCAAGATCGCGGCGACGCTGCTCGTGTACTTCGCGCCCGGCGTGACCGGCACGTGGGCGAGCCTGCGCGCCGGCCACTTGAACTGGCTGTGCAAGGCGACGCTCGGCATCGCGCTGCCGCGGCTGTCGTGGCTCGACGTCAAGGAGACCCCGATCGGCTCGGCCGGCCGCACGCGGATGGAGAGCGACGTCGACCGCATCGAGCGCGAGGAGGCCTACCGCGTCGCCGAAGCGGGGCTGGTCGGATGTCGCACGTACATGGCGTACCTCGCGCGGCGCGGCGAGGACCCGCCGTGGCGCTCGACGATGATCCACGAGATCGGGCAGATCCAGGGCGCCGAGCTCTTGAAGACGACGAGCGTCGTCGAGTTCGTGCAGGAGCTCTCGCTGCTCGGCTCACTCGAGCGCGCGGTGGTCGCGGCGGAGGATGGCGACGCCGAAACGGCGTATGCGAAGGGCGTCGGTGAACCGATCGGTCGCTTCGAGACGCGCTGGCGCGCGTGGGTCGGCGGACAGCGGCGCGGGCTCGTGCAGCGGCTGTCGGAACCCGAGCTGCGCCTCGATGCGTTCTCGGCCGAGGCACTCGAGTATCTGACCGAGCTCCGCGCGCCCGGCCTCGCGAACGTGCGGCCGAGAATCGGCTTCATCGGCTACGACGCCGAACTCTCCGCGGGCGCGCTGCTGCACGCGCGCTACCTCGCGCTGAATCCCGAGCAGGCGAAGGCGTGGCCCGACGCGCACGAGGAGTACTCCGATCGCAACGGCTTCACGATCGCGGGCGCGTGGGCCGGCGGTCACTCGGTGATCATGCCGGGCGCGAAGTCACCGCGCGCCGCGATCGACGCGTGGATGGCGACGTTCTATCACCGTTTGCCGCTGACGGATCCCGGACTGCTGCGCATCGGTTGGGGCTTCGAGAAGGGTTTCGCCGTGCTCGACGCCGCTTCGCTGCGCGCGCCGTGGGGCGAGCAGTGGCACGTCGCGTGGCCGTACGACGGCATGACCGACGTGCCGACGAGCTTCGTCCCCGAACTGCCCAACCCGGTGCCCGGCGCGGATCAGCGGGAGTTCGGCTACCCGATCACGCTGCAGCTCGGGAGGCAGAAGCTCGAGTTCGAGGGGATGGACGTCGAACTGCGGCTGTTCGACGGCGACGCGCAGGTCGACGCGTACTTGACGACGCCGACGGCGCCGCTGAATGTCGAGCTGGTGCCGGAGCGGGCGAGTTGTTTGATTCCGAAGCAGCGGTTGAGGGCGGGGAGGATGTACAGGGTGGAGGCGAGGTGGTTGGGGGCGAGTCGGACGATCGAGTGGACCTTCAGGACCTAACCCGGACTCTGGCCCAGCTGGCTGTGCGGGATTTCGAGGTCGACCCGCCACCGCGCGGACTTGCGCGCATCTAGGCGCCGGGCACGTCGCGCTCATCCCGAGCGCATGCCCGGAGGTCTCGATGTTCACTCCGCCCTGCTGTCCGCATCCGTTCTGTTCGTCGCACGAGAAGGGATCGTTCACCTACCAGTGTCGCGGCTCGTTCCGCCGCGCGCTCGACGGCCGCATCGTGCAGCG
>SCVU01000104.1 GCA_004296785.1 Planctomycetota bacterium | reverse complement strand
GCCGTGCGCAGCATCCCGCGCACGACGAACGGCTGGCGGCCCCACTCGGTGACGAGCCAGCCGGCCTCCATCGCGACCGTCGCCAGCGGCGCGACGAAAACAAGCACGCGCAGGAAGCGCCGGTCGCTCGGGAAGCGGCCGCGCAGCATGCGGACGACGAGCGCGGCGATCGACACGAGCGCGAGACACGTGCCGCAGCCGACCATCAGCTGGAACGCGACGTGCGTCCGCGCGACCGGCGGCCATTCGTCGCGCGGCACCGCGTCGAGCCCGCGCACGACGGCGTCCGTGCTGCCGCCGACGAGCAGCGATAGCGCGCCCGGCACTTCGAGCCCGTAGTGCAGCTCGCCCGTCGCGTCGTCGGGGATGCCGCCGATGCGCAGCGGCGCGTGCGCCTGCGTCGCGTAGTGCGCCTCCATCGCGCCGAGCTTCCACGGCTGGTGCGCGCCGACGTGGCGCGCCGACAGATCGCCGGTGAGCGGCATCAGCAGTCCGGTCGCGCAGGCCAGCGGCAGCGCGAGCCCGAGCGCGCGGCGGTGGAACTCGATCTCGCGACCGCGCAGCAGGAACCATGCGTGGATCCCGCACATCGCGAACGCCGTGACCGCGTAGCACGACAGCAGCACGTGCGCGATCTGCGTCGGCGCCGAAGGCGCGAGGAAGGCGCTCAGCGGATCCGCGAGCGACGCGCGGCCGTCCGCGCTCCACACGACCTCGACCGGGCCGTTCATGAACGCGTTGACCACGGTGACGAAGGCCGCCGACGCCGCGCCCGACACCGCGACGATCACGCCCGACGCGAAGTGCAGCGCGCGCGGCGCGCGCTCGCGGCCGTACAGGTAGATGCCGAGGAAGATTGCCTCGGTGAAGAACGCGAAGCCCTCGAGCGCGAACAGCGGGCCGATCACCGCGCCGAAGCGCCGCATCAGTTCCGGCCACAACAGGCCGAGCTCGATCGACAGCACGGTGCCCGAGACCGCGCCGACGGCGAACAGCACCGCCGTGCCCTTGGCCATGCGCCGCGCGAGCCGCTCGTAGTGCGCGTCGCCGGTGCGCCGCGCCGCGAGGTCGGCGAGCACGAGCACCAGCGGCAGCCCGACGCCCAGCGCCGCGAACACGATGTGGAACGCGAGCGACAGCCCCATCTGGGCGCGGGCGAGGACGAGCGGATCCATCGCGGAGCGCTGCAATGTAGGGTTCCGCTGGCGCGGTTCCACGCGCGCGCGGCGCGCGCCGGAGGACGACGCGCGCGCGCGCCGCGTGCGCCGGACCGCTACAATCTCCCGCCCTTTTCATCGCGCCCGCGCGGCTCTCGAGCGCGCGGGAGCGACTCTCGCTCTCACGGACGAGTGCCCGGCGCGCCCACGCGCGCCGCGCGCTCGAGCCCCCGCGCCGCGCACTCGCGCCGCGCGGCCCGAACATCCCGCGCGGCGCACCCGCCCCGCACGCTCCTTCACCTCGCGCAGCGCACTCGCGCCGCGCGCTCCTTCACCCCGCGCTCCGCGCCCTACCCCGCCACCACTCGTCCATGGGTCTCGCCTGCGGCATCGTCGGCCTTCCGAACGTCGGCAAGTCGACCATCTTCAACGCAATCACCGCCGCCGGGGCGGAGAGCGCGAATTACCCGTTCTGCACGATCGAGCCCAACGTCGGCGTCGTCGACGTGCCGGACGAACGCCTCGCGCTGATCAACAAGTACATCGAGACCGAGAAGATCATCCCGGCGGCGCTGCGCGTCGTCGACATCGCCGGCCTGGTCAAGGGCGCTTCGCAGGGCGAAGGCCTGGGCAACAAGTTCCTCGGCAACATCAAGGAGTGCGACGCAATCCTGCACGTCGTGCGCTGCTTCGAGGGCGGCGACGTGATCCACGTGCACGGCAAGATCGATCCGCTGGTCGACATCGAGGTGATCGACCTCGAGCTCGCGCTCGCGGACATCGACACGCTCGAGCGCGCGGCCGATCGCGCGGGGAAGAAGGCGCGCGCGCAGGACAAGCAGGCGCTGTTCGAGAAGGAGACGTTCGAGCGCGCGCTCGCGGCGCTGAAGGAAGGCACGCAGCTGCGCGCCGTCGAGTGGAAGCCCGCCGAGCGCGAGGTGCTGCGCCCGCTCTTCCTGATCACGATCAAGCCCGTTCTCTACGTCGCCAACGTCGCCGAGAGCGATCCGGACGGGCGCTCACCGCTCGTCGCGACGGTGCGCAAGCACGCCGACGCGACCGGCGCGCGAGTCGTCGCGCTGTGCGGGTCGATCGAGGGCGAGATCATGGGGCTCGCGCCCGAAGAGCGCGGCGCGTTCCTCGCCGACCTAGGGCTCAAAGAGCCCGGCTTGCACCGCCTGATCCGCGAGGCGTACGCGCTGCTCGGACTGCAGACGTACTACACCGCGGGGCCGAAGGAGATCCGCGCGTGGACGATCCACAAGGGCGACACGGCGCCGGTCGCAGCGGGCGTGATCCACACGGACTTCGAGAAGTTCTTCATTCGCGCTGAGATC
>SCVU01000803.1 GCA_004296785.1 Planctomycetota bacterium | reverse complement strand
TCTTCGGCCACGATCGCGGCGCGTTCACCGACGCGCACAAGGAGCGCAAGGGCCGCTTCGAGCTCGCCGACCACGGCACGCTGTTCCTCGACGACATCGACGACATGCCGCGCGCGATGCAGGTCAAGTTCCTGCGCGTGCTGCAGGAGCGCAACTTCGAGCGCCTGGGCGGCGAGACGACGCGCAGCGTCGACATCCGCGTGATCGCGGCGACCAAGGTGCCGCTGCGCGACGAGGTGCGCGCGGGCCGCTTCCGCGAGGACCTCTACTACCGGATCCACGTCGTGCCGGTGCTCTTGCCGCCGCTGCGCGAGCGCGAGGGCGACGTCGCGCTGCTCGCCGAGCACTTGATCGGCCGGCACGGCGGCGGCAAGACCTGGAAGCTGTCGGAGGCGACGCGCAACGCGCTCGAGCGCTACCCGTGGCCCGGCAACGTGCGCGAGCTCGAGAACGCGATCCAGCGCGCGATCGCGCTGGGCGGCGCCGACGGCGAGCTCGCGCGCGAGCACCTGTTGCCGCTCGACACGCGCTGGCGCGGCGCGACCGAGCCGGCGGGGGAGGTGCGTCCGCTGCAGGACGTGCTGCGCGAGGCCGAGCGCGAGCACATCGCGCGCGCGCTGTCGGTGACCGGCGGTCACCGCACGCAGACCGCGGAGCTGCTCGGCATCTCGCGCAAGGTGCTGTGGGAGAAGCTGCGCGATCTCGGGCTCGACGATGGCAAGAAGGAGTGAGCTCGCGCGGATCGAGCTGCCCCGCGTCGAACTGCAGACGCCGGCGCTCGTGATCGCCGATCTGCACCTCGATCTCGACGACGCGCGCTCGTGCGCGGAGTTCACCGACTGGCTGGCCGCACAGCGCGGCGCGCGGGCGCTCGTGATCCTCGGCGACCTGTTCGAGTACTGGCTGGGCGCGCCGCACTTGGAGCACGCGGGCGGCAAGGCGATTTGCGCCGCACTCGCCCGATTCGCGCGCGAGCGTGGCCCTGTCCACGTGCTGCACGGCAATCGGGACTTCCTGCTCGATGCGCGCTTCGAGGCCGCGAGCGGCGCGCGCGTGCACCCGTTCGGGCTGCGCGCGAGCTGCGCGGGCAGCGAGTACCTGTTCCTGCACGGCGACGAACTGTGCATCCACGACCACGCCTATCAACGCCTGCGGCGCGTGATCCGCTCGCGGCCCGTGCGCGCGCTCGCGCGCGTGCTGCCGCGGCCGGCGCTCGAGCGGGCCGCGCGGCGCCTGCGCCGACGCTCGGTCGCCGCCGTCGCGGCAAAGGCGCCGCTCGACGTCGAGCAGGTGGCGAGCGTCGGCTGGCAGTGGCTCGAAGAGACCGGCGCGCGCGAGCTCGTCGTCGGCCACGCGCACCGCTGGCGCGAGGAGCGCGACGCGGACGGCCGGCGCTTGCGCGTGCTCGACGCGTGGGGTGGCCCGCGCGCGGTGCTCGCGCTTTGAGCCTCGCGGCGCGCTGCCTAGACTCTCCGCCCCCGATGCTGATCGCGATCGACGGACCCGCCGGTGCCGGCAAGAGCAGCGTCGCGCGCGCGGTCGCCGCAGCCCTGGGCGTGCGCTGGCTCGACACGGGCGCGATGTACCGCGCGGTCGCGCTGCTGGTCGCGAACGCCGGCGCGGATCCGCGCGACGAGCGCGCCTGCGCGAGCATCGCGCGCGACGCCCGGCTCGATTTCGACGCGCGCGGCGAGCTGTCGATCGACGGCGACCTCGCGGGGCAGGCGCTGCGCTCGCGCGCGGTCGGCTCGATCGTCTCGCTGGTGGCCGAGCATCCGGCCGTGCGCGCGTCGATGGTCGCCAAGCAGCGCGAGTTCGCCGCTGCGTGGCGCGGCCTGGTCGCCGAGGGCCGCGACATGACCTCGGTCGTGTTCCCGCACGCGGATTTCAAGTTCTACCTCGGCGCGTCGAGCGCGGAGCGCGCGCGTCGGCGCGCCGCCCAGGAACAGGTGCTCGGCGACCCCGTGCGCGTCGAGGAGATCCGCCGCGAGATCGAGACGCGCGACGCGATCGATTCGTCGCGGGCGTGCTCGCCGCTCGTGCGCGTGCCCGATGCGTTCTACGTCGACACCGACGTGCTGTCGGAGCGCGCGGTGATCGACACGGTGCTCGGTCGCATCCGGAAGGCAAAGCGTGACTGATCCCGCCCCCGCGCCGCGCAAGCTCGTCGCCCATTCGACGGCCACCTACGTGATCGGCCGTGCGCTGCTCGGCTCGTACCTGCGCACCGCGTGCCGGCTGCAGATCCGCGGCCGCGAGCACGTGCCGCAGAGCGGCCCGGTGCTGCTGGTCGCGAACCACCAGTCGTACCTCGACATCCCGGCGGTCGCTTCGGCGGTGGCCACGGCGACCGGGCGCCACGTCTGCTTCATCGCGCGCGAATCGCTGGCGCGCTCGCGCTTCCTCGCGTTCATCATGCGCGAGAGCGGTGCGGTGCTGATCAAGCGCGGCGCGCCCGATCGGGCCGCGCTCGAGGAGGCGATCGAGCACCTCGAGCTCGGCGACGCGGTGGCGATCTTCCCGGAAGGGACGCGCAGCCTCGACGGCAGCGTCGGCGAGTTCCGCCCGGGCGCGTTGCTCGTCGCGCGGCGCACCGGCTGCCCTATCGTCCCGGTGGGCGTCCGTGGTACCATCGACGTCTTGTCTCGCGACCAGAAATTCCCCAGACCAGCCCGCGTGCGCGTCAGCTTCGCTGCGCCCGTCGAGCCGCGGTCCGAGGGGGCTCTGGAACGGGTGCGGGACGCGGTGTGCGCGCTGGTCGGGGACGGGCGCGCGCCACGCGACTAGACACGGTCCCTCCAGTGTTCACATGAGTCTCGTTTCGAAGAAGATCCGCCAGTTCGAGCTGCCCCTCGAAGAGCTCGACCGCCGCCTCGACACCGCGCTGATGGGGATGGACCCCCAGCACGTGCTCGACAGCGTGGCGAGCGCGATCAAGGACCTCACCCCGGGCTCGATCGTCAAGGCGCGCGTCGACTCGGTCGACGAGCGCGCCGGCATCGTCGTCCTCGACATCGGCGGCAAGTCGGAAGGCCAGATCGCGCTGTCCGAGTGGGGCAGCGAACCGCACCCGAAGCCGGGCGACGTGTTCGAGGTGTTCTACGACGGCCTCGACGACTCGGACGTCGCGCAGCTCTCCAAGCGCCGCGCCGACCGCCTCAAGGCCTGGGAACGCGTCTCGCAGAAGTACAAGGAAGGCGACGAGGTCCAGGGCATCTGCCAGCGCAAGATCAAGGGCGGCCTGCTCGTCGACGTCGAAGGCGTCAACGTGTTCCTCCCCGCGTCGCAGGTCAACCTGCGCCGCACGCACGACATCTCGGACTTCCTCAACGAGCCGGTGCGCGCGGTCATCATCAAGATCGACCACGAGCGGATGAACATCGTCGTGTCGCGTCGCAAGCTGCTCGAGGAAGAGCGCCAGCGCCAGCGCACCGACCTGTTGACGAACCTCGCCGAGGGCCAGGTCCGCGTCGGGACGATCAAGAACATCGCCGACTTCGGCGTGTTCGTCGACCTCGGCGGCATCGACGGCCTGCTGCACATCACCGACATGTCGTGGGGCCGCCTCAAGCACCCCAGCGAGATGGTGCAGATCGGCCAGCAGCTCGAGGTCGTCGTGCTGCGCGTCGACACCGAGCGCGAGCGCATCGCGCTCGGCCTCAAGCAGAAGCAGAAGTCGCCGTGGGACGGCATCGAGACGCGCTACCCGGTCGAGTCCAAGCACGTCGGCGAAGTCGTCAACATCATGTCGTACGGCGCGTTCGTGAAGCTCGAGGACGGCGTCGAAGGCCTCGTGCACATCTCCGAGATGTCGTGGACGAAGCGCGTCAACCACCCGAGCGAGCTCGTCAAGTCGGGCGACAAGGTCGAGGTGGTCGTGCTCGAGATCGACCTCGCCAAGCAGGAGATCTCGCTCGGCATGAAGCAGGCCGAGCAGAACCCCTGGGACATGGTCGAGGAGCACTACC
>SCVU01000802.1 GCA_004296785.1 Planctomycetota bacterium | reverse complement strand
TCAGCTTCGTCTTGTAGCCCGAGGAGAGGAAGCGCGGCGCCTGCTGCACGACCAGCGTCGCGAGCAGCGCGATGATCACGATCACGACCATCAGCTCGGCCAGCGAGAAACCGGAGCGCGAGAGGCCGCTGTCCGAGCGGAGGCGGCGGGGGAGGGAGCGGGAAGCGGTGAGTTTCATGGGTTTCAACCGACGTTGCTGAGCTGCAGGATCGGCAGGATGATCGAATAGACGATGAAACCGACGACGACTGCCAGGAAAACGATCATGATCGGCTCGAGGACGCTCGTCAGGCGCGAGGCGACGACCTCGATTTCCTCGTCGTAGGCGTCGGCGATGCGGTCGAGCATCTGCTCGAGCTCGCCCGACTTCTCGCCGACCGCGACCATGTAGCCGACGACCGGCGGGAAGACCCCGGTCGCCTTGAGCGGCGTCGCGATGTCGGTGCCCTCGAGGATGCGGGTGCGCACGTGGTCGGTGGCCTCGGCGATGACGGCGTTGCCGACGACGTTGCGCGTGACCTCGAGGCTCTGCACGGCCGCGACGCCGCTGCCGAGCAGCGTCGACAGCGTGCGCGTGAAGCGTGCGACCGCGGCCTTGCGGATCAGGTCGCCGACCATCGGCGTCTTGAGCTTGAGGCGGTCGATCGACAGGCGCCCCTTCGGCGTGCGGTAGATGCGCTCGATCGTGAACGAGATCGCCGCGATGCCGAGGCAGCCGAGCCACCAGTAGTCCTTGAAGCCGTTGCTGATCTCGATGAGGATCCGCGTCGGCAGCGGGATCGTCTGCCGCATGTCCTCGAGCATGCCGGTGATCTTCGGCACGACGACCGTCATCAGCACGGAGACGACGAGGATGCCGAGGCCGATCATCATCGCCGGGTAGGTCAGCGCCGAGATCACCTTGCGCTGCAGCGCGCGCTGCGCCTGCATGAACTCCGCCAGGCGCCGCAGCACCTGGTCGACCTTGCCGGTGGCCTCGCCCGCGCGGACCATGTTGACGTACAGCTCGGAGAAGTAGGCCGGGTGCTCGGCCAGCGCGTCGCCGAGCGAGGCGCCCTGCGTGATGCGCTCGCGCAACTCGCGGAACAGTGTCTCGTAGCGGCGCGTCTCGGCCTGCTCGATCACGGCGCGCAGCGCCTCGGCCAGCGGAATGCCCGCGCCGAGCAGCGTGCCGAGCTGCCGCGTGATCGCCGTGATCGTTTCGGCGTCCTTGCCGCTCGGGCCCTGCGGCGAGGCGCGCAGCTTCTTGAGCTGCGCGAGCCACGGCGTCTTCACCTTGCCCTTCGCGCCGTTCGGGCCGGCGACGCGCTGGCGCGAGCCGCCCTTGAGCTCGGCCAGCTCGGAGACCAGCAGGTTCTCGCGGCGCAGGCGCGAACGCGCCTCGCGCGGCGTGTCGGCGTCCACGACGCCGACCTTCACGCCGCCGCCGGAACCGTAGGCCTTGTACTCGTAGATCGGCACGGATCGAAGGTGATGAGTGGGAGCTTGGCTGCGCGCGCGGTCGCGCGGCTACTGCATGTCCATCTGAGTGACGCGCAGCACCTCGTCGGGCGTCGAGTGGCGATGGATGATCTTGTCGCAGCCGTCCATGCGCAGCGTGATCAGCCCGCGCTCGATCGCCGAGCGCTTCATGATCGAGGCGGTCGAACCCTCCATGATCTGCGTGCGCAGCACCTCGTCGACGGGCATGAACTCGTAGATCGCGGTCCGGCCCGAGTAGCCCGAGCGGTAGCAATCGTCGCAGCCGCGGCCGATCGCGATCCGGCTGTCGAGCAGGTCCGGCGAGAGGTCGAGCTTCTTCAGCTTCGCGCGCCACTCGTCGGTGATCGGCACGAGGTCCTTGCACTTCGGGCAGATCGTGCGCACGAGGCGCTGCGCGATCACGAGGATCAGCGAGCTCGCGACGAGGTACGGCTCGACGCCCTGGTCGACCATCCGCGTGACGGTGCTCGGCGCGTCGTTCGTGTGGACCGTCGAGAATACGAGGTGGCCCGTGAGCGCCGCGCGGATCGCGACCTCGGCCGTCTCGAGGTCGCGGATTTCGCCGACCATCATCACGTCCGGGTCCTGGCGCAGGAACGAGCGCAGCCCGTTCGCGAAGGTCAGGCCCTTCTTGACGTTGACCTGCACCTGGCTGATGCCGGGCAGCGAGTACTCGCACGGATCCTCGATCGTCAGCACGTTCTTCTCGCGCGTGTCGATCTCGGTCATCGCGCCGTACAGCGTCGTCGTCTTGCCCGAGCCGGTCGGGCCGGTGACGAGGATGATGCCGTGGCTCCACGTGCAGTACTCGCGCAAGAGCGCCTTGTTCTTGTCGGTCAGGCCGATCTCGTCGAGCGAGTAGAGCTTGGCCGTCTTGTCGAGCAGACGCATGACGATGCGCTCGCCCTGCGTGGTCGGCACCGAGCTGATGCGCACGTCGACCTCGCCGTCGCCGATCTTGATCGTCGCGCGGCCGTCCTGCGGCAGGCGGCGCTCGGCGATGTCCATCTTGCCCATGACTTTCACGCGGCTGATGATCGCCTCGAGCGCTTTGCGCGGCACCGAGTCCATGTCGTACAGGATGCCGTCGATCCGGAAGCGCACCTGCAGCCGGTCCTGGTACGGGTGGAAGTGCACGTCGGACGCGCGCATCTTCAACGCCTGGAACAGGATCGTGTTGACGAGCTTGATGATCGGCGCCTTGTTCGAGACGTCGAGCACGTCCTCGGCGTCGTCGATCTCGTCCGCGAGGCCGCTGATGTCGCCGTCCTCGTTGACGTCGGCCAGCGCCTGGTCGACGCCGTCGGCCTTGTGGCGGTAGGCGCGCGCGATCAGCTGCGTGATCTCGGCCTTCGGCGCGAGGACCGGCTCGATCTGCCGCCCGAGCAGCGACGCGAGGTCGTCCATCGGCAGCGGATCGAGCGGCGAGCA
>SCVU01000801.1 GCA_004296785.1 Planctomycetota bacterium | reverse complement strand
CGCTGCAAGGATGCACGCCGCGACCTCCATCCCCGCGCTGCGCCGTCTGCGCGTGCAGGGGCTGCACCGGTCCGGCGAGCCGGTGGTCGCGCTGCACGATCCGCTCGGCGTCGCCGACGCGGGCGCCGACTGGCCGGTGGTCGTGCCGAGCCGGGTCTTCGAGATCGCGCGCCGCTTCGATGGAAGCTGCGGCGCCGAGCAGATCGCGTACGGCCTGCGCGCGTGGAACCATCCGCCGACGATCGACGAGATCGCGCGCGTCGCGGCCGGCTTCTCGGAGAAGCTGCTGCTCGACGACGGCCGCTTCCGCTCGGCGGCGGCGGCGGCGCTGGCGCGCTGGAACGAGCTCGACGCGCGGCCGTGCCGCGACCAGGCGGTGCTCGCAGCGAGCGACGCGGACGCGCGCTTCGGACTGCGGATGCGCGTCGCCGGCCTCGTCGCCGACGACTGGGACATGCCGGCGCCGCGCGGACTGCGCGCGCTGTTCGCGCCGGGCGGATCGTTCGAGCGCGCGGGCCGACTCTACGGCCGCGTGTACGCGGCGGCGCGGCATGCGCAGCCCGAGCGCGTGATCCTGCTGTCGAGCGCGGGCGCACCGCTCGAACCGCTGCTCGTGCCGCTCGCGCGTCCGCTCTCGACGCCGCTCGGCACGCCGGTGTTCGACACGGACGGCCTCGCGCGCCTCGGGATCGACGCGGGTGCGAGCCAGCTCGCGCACGCGCGCCACGTCGCGCTCGAGCGACACGCGCTGTTCCTCGCGCTGCTGCTGCCGCGCGTGCCGGTGCTGCCGCTGCTCGTCGGCGCGCTGCCGACGCGGCTGCCGGACGCGCAGGAATCGCCGCGCGGGCTGCCGGAGGTCGAGCGCGCGCTCGAGGCGCTGCAGCGCGCGATCGGCGATCCCGAGCGCACGCTCGTGATCGCGTGCTTCGAGCTCGCGCACTTCGACGCGCGCGCGGAACAGCCGCTCGAGCTCGGCGCGCGCACCGGCGCACAGCTGCGCCCGTTCGACCAGCAGGCGATGGACCGCGCGCTCGCGATCGATGCCGAGGGTTTCTGGCGCGCGGGCCTCGCGCTCGACGATGCGTGGCGCGCCGCGCAGCTTTCGGCGCCGTACCTCGCGCTGCGGCTGCTCGAAGCGCGCGCGCGCGAGCTCGAGCCCGGCCACACGCTGTCGGGCGACGTGCTCGGCTACCTGCAGAGCCACGGCCGCGACGATCTGTCGTCGTGGGTCGCCGCGGCCTTCCTCGAACGGACGCCCGAAGCGTAGGGCGATCTTCCTCGAACCGGCGCCCGATGCGTAAGATCGCGCGCTCCACGGAAACACGAACCATGCGCACACCCGCTCTCGCACTCATCGCCCTCGCCCTCGTCGGAACCGCAACCGCCGCGACGCTCGCGCTGCAGGCCGTCGACAACACGCGCTTCCCCGATCTGTTCGGCGATCGGCAGAAGCAGGTCGCGGCCGCGAAGGTCGACCTCGCGGCGGCGGTTGCCGCGGCCGAGAAGTCGAGCGGCGGCAAGGTGCACTCGGCGACGCTCGCCTCCGACGGCGAGGCGACGCGTTGGGACATCGTCGCCTTCGCCGGGGACGTCGAGCACAAGGTGCGCGTGAACGCCGCGACGGGCGAGATCGATGCGGACGTCGCGACGCCGCCGTACACGCTGCCGGGCGCGCCGATCGTCGGCGAGGCGCAGAAGAGCGCGAGCGGGCTCGTGTGGTACGACCTCGTCGTCGGACAGGGACCGATGCCGTCGGGGCCGCAGAGCGAAGTGTCGGTGCACTACTCGGGCTGGCTGCTCGACGGGACGAAGTTCGACAGCTCGGTCGATCGCGGCGCGCCGGCGAAGTTCCCGCTGCGCGGCGTGATCTCGGGCTGGACCGAGGGCGTCGGCACGATGAAGGTCGGCGGCAAGCGCAAGTTCGTGATTCCCGCGCGACTCGGCTACGGCGCGAACCCGCGCCCGGGCGGCCCGATCCCGCCGAACGCGGTGCTGGTCTTCGACGTCGAACTGCTGCAGATCGTCAAGTAACCGCCGCGCCGCAGGTACGGTGCCTGGCTCAAAAACAGTGGATTCGCAGTCGTGCGACGAGACGCGCACCAGTGCGAATCCACTGTTCTTGAGCCAGATGGGATGAGAAGGCCGGTCTCCACGCGAGGTCGCGAAGCGCCTCAGTGGTATGCGTTGGGAGCTCGTTAAGACCCCAAACCACAAGGAGACCA
>SCVU01000800.1 GCA_004296785.1 Planctomycetota bacterium | reverse complement strand
CCACGAACTTCACGAAGAACCTCGACATCGACGTCGTGCGCATCGCGACCGGCGGCACCTACGAGGACCGCGGCCGCCGCATCGGCGCCGAGTCGGCGGTCTCGCTGCGCGTGATCGAGCGCGGGCCGTGCAAGAAGGCCGCGCGCTTCGCGTTCAAGCTCGCGATGACGCGCCGCTCGCACGTCGTGTCGACGAGCAAGTACACGATCCAGCGCGCCGCCGACGGGCTGTTCGAAGAGACGGTCGAAGCCGTGAGCGAGGACTACCCGGGCATCCCGTACCGGCGCGAGCTGTTCGACTCGCTGCTCGCCGGGATCATCATGAACCCCGAGCGCTACTCGGTGATCGTGTGCCCGAACGAGTACGGCGACTTCCTGTCGGACATGGCGTGTGGTCTGGTCGGCTCGATCGGGGTCGGCGACAGCGCGTCGTACGCGTTCGACGAAGAGGGTCACGTCACCCTCGCGATGTTCGACCCTGCCGGCGGCACGGCGCCCGACATCGCGGGCAAGGATCTGTGCAATCCGACGGCGGCGCTGCTCGCGCTGTGCACGCTCTTGCGGCACGTCGGCGAGCTGGCGGCGTGTGACGCGCTGCGCGCGGCGATCAAGGAAACGCTCGCGGCGAACGAGCGGACGCGCGATCTCGGTGGGAAGCTGTCGACGAGCGCGTTCACCGCGGCGGTGGTCGGGCGGATGAAGCGCGTGCTCGTGCCGGCGTGAGTGCGGGGAGTCGCGCGCTTCGCGCGCGACTGAGGCGGCCGAGGACGGCCGCCTGACTTCGCGTTCGATCGGGCGCGAAGACGCGCCCGATCGAACGCGAAGTTCAAGTTGGAAGGGCGTTGAGATCGCGACGCGCGTCGAGGAGGAACACGCCGGTCGACTGGCGAGTTGTCTCGCAACGCGCCACTCGATCTCAACGCGCGTTCGCAACTCACTCCGCGGCTCGGAGGGGCGCGTCTGCGCGCCCCTCCGAGCCGCGGAGTCACGCGGCCGTCCTCGGCCGCGTCAGTCGCGCGCGAAGCGCGCGACCCTACAACTCTCCCCCACTCTCCCCCGCCTCACGGCGCCGCCGCGACCCGCTCGCGAATGATCTGCTGAATCGCCTCGCGGTGCAGATTCCCGAGGTGCCCGCCGGCCGGGAAGAAGTTCGCGCGCGAACCCAGCGTCTCCCTCAGGAACTGCGGATCCTCCGGCCGCAACAAGAAGTCATTCAGATTCGCGAACAGCAGCACGCGCTCGTTCCCGCGCAGCCCATCCGCGATCGCGTGCAGATCGCACTCCTCGAACAGCTTCCTCGCACCCGCCTCGTCGAGCGTGACCCCGATCCCCCGCTTCGCGTAGTACGGCAGCGCGAAGCCATACAGATACTCGAGGAACGAGTACTCCGACGCCTCCGCGAACGCCGGCGCCATCCGCAACCGCGACCGCTTCGTCTTCAGCACGCCCATGTCGTGCAGATCCTGCGACTGCAGCAACATCTGCTGCATGTCGATGCGGAACGCCAGCCCGATCAGGAACTCGCTCTCCTCGCGCGTGAACGGCAGCGGGTCGCCCGGCAGCAGCTCGCCCTCGCTCAAGTACAGCACCTTGCCGAACAGATCCTCGACGCGCGCCTCGCGCTCGGCCGCGGGGAACGCGAGCGGCGTGTTGTAGAAGCGGTCGAGCTGCAGCGCCGCGTGCTCGAGCGAGACGGGCGGATCGAGCGCCAGGAACAGCTCGAAGCGCAGCAGCCCGGCGCGCTCGGGCTCGGCCTCGCGCCCGGCGATGTGCAGCGCCTGGAACGCGCCCATCGAGACGCCGGCGAGCTGCCGCGCGCGGAACGCGCCCGGATGGAGCTGCTCGAGCTCGCGGTCGATCGCCGTCAGCGCGCGGTGCAGGTCGAGTGAATCGACCGGCGTGTAGCCGGGCACCGTCACCGACGCCGCGTGCCGCATGAACTCCCAGTTCGTCGGGTTCGACACCGCGACGACCGCGTTGCCCGCCTTGTGGAACATCTCGGCGAGCGCGAGCGTCGCGTTGCCGAGCCGGTGGCCGCCGAAGCCGGGCACGACGTAGACGAGCGGGGCCGCATGCTCTTGCGCGAAGTACGTGTACGGCAGCGGCCACTCGTGCCCGTCGAGCTGCACGTAGTCGGTCCGGCCGCGCGACGGGAACTTCGGACTCTTGAACGTCAGGAAGACCGTGTCGAGCGTCTGCGTCGCCCCGCTCTCCTCGCGCTTCCACTCGTAGTTGCGAACGTCGACGCGCCGCTGCAGCGCATACAGCGTGCGCGCCGGCTCGTACGCGTCGTAGTAGCTGTCGGTCAGGCGCAGCACCTCGTCGACCGTGTCGCTGAGATCGTTGA
This sequence comes from Planctomycetota bacterium, assembly GCA_004296785.1. Lineage (GTDB taxonomy): Bacteria > Planctomycetota > UBA1135 > UBA1135 > GW928-bin9. The sequence continues at coordinate 1,542 of SCVU01000800.1, read as the reverse complement.
AGCGCCGCGCGAGCGGCGCCGGCCAGTGCCAGCTCAGCGGATCGGCGTAGGTGTCCGGCACGAGGCCGATGCCGTCGCGGATCGTGCTCGGACCGGACAGCGGCACGTACAGGTACGTGCTCTCGCGCCAGCCCCACGCCGCGAAGGCCTGGCCGAAGTCCTCCTTGTGCGGGTGCAGGCCGAGGTTGGTCGCGGGATCGAAGAGCCCGAGCACGCCGACCGTCGTGTTGACCGCGAAGCGCTCGGTCTCCTCCCACGCCGCGGAGAACTTGCCCTGCAGCAGATTGCCGCACAGGCGCACCGGGTACAGCACGTTCTGCCCGGCCTTCGTCAAGCGCTCGCGCACTTCGCGCGGCATCACGTGGCGGTAGGCCCACGCGATCGGGCGCACGCCGTAGCGCAGCGTGCGGTCGGTGACGAACGCGCTCAGGCGGTTGACCGGCTCGAGCCGGTCCTCGACGCGCGGAAGTGGGTACTCCTCGCGCTGGAACCACTCAGCGCCCGGGCCCGTGTACTTCGACCAGTCGCGGCGCTCGACGGTCGACGAGCACGACGCGAGCGAGACGAGCAGCGCGAACAGCGCGAGCCACGCGCATGCGATGCTCGAGCGCGGTCTTCGATTATCTTGTGACGACGCGAGCACGCAGCGCAGCTTCTAGCGCGTCGCGAGCGCGCGCGCGAGTCCTGATCTCGATCCGATGAAGTTCCCGCTGCTGCTCGGCGCCATCCTGCTCGCGCTGTCGATCGCGCTCGGGATCGCGCCGGTCGATCGCTCGGACTGGGCGCTCGAGAACGCGCTCGCGCTGCTCGCGGTCGCCGTGCTCGTCGTGAGCCACCGCCGCTTCCGGCTCTCGAACGTCTCGTACGCGCTCGTGTTCGCGATGCTCGTGCTGCACACGGTCGGCGCGCACTACACGTACTCGAAGGTGCCGTACGACGCGTGGTGGCGCGCCGTGTTCGGCGCGAGCCTCGACGCGGCGCTCGGCTTCGAGCGCAACCACTACGACCGGCTCGTCCACTTCGCGTACGGCTTCCTGATCGCGTATCCGATGCGCGAGCTGTTCGTGCGCGTCGCCGACGTCAAGGGCTTCTGGGGCTACTTCCTGCCGCTCGACATGGTCGCGTCGACGTCGATGCTGTACGAGCTCGTCGAGTGGGGCGCCGCGGAGTTCTTCGGCGGCGAGCTCGGGATCGCGTACCTCGGCTCGCAGGGCGACGTGTGGGACGCGCAGAAGGACATGGCGCTCGCGTCCTTGGGCGCGGTGCTGTCGCTCACGCTCGCGGCGATCGTGCACCGCGCGCTCGACCGCGACTTCCAGCGCCAGTGGGCCGAGAGCCTGCGCGTCAAGCGCAAGCGCCCGCTTGGCGAGGAAGAGATCGCGCGCCTCTCGAAGTAGGCACGCGCACCGGGCTGCTCAGCGCCCTTCGATCCACGCGGCGATTTCTCGCGCGCGCGGCGAGTCGACGCCGGTCCACGCACCGACGAGCTCGTGCTCGCGGCGCAGCGCCTCGCGCTCGGCCGCGCCGAGCTGGGTCGCGTTG
>SCVU01000799.1 GCA_004296785.1 Planctomycetota bacterium | reverse complement strand
GTGAGTTCCGCTTCCACTCGCGCTTCTCGAGCTGGGTCTACCGGATCGCGGTGAACGCGAGCATCGACTTGAAGCGCCGCCAGAGCGCGCGGCGGCTCGCGTCGCTCGAGTGGGTGCAGGAGTCGATGGAGCACGACAACCGCAGCGCGGACGTGCTCGACGAACAGATCGAGATGCCGATGGCGACCGCGTCGCGCCACGAGCTCGAGCGCGAGATCCAACACGCGATCGACCGCCTCTCGCCGAAGCTGCGCGCGATCACCGTGCTGCGCTACATCGAGAACCTCGCGTACGAGGAGATCGCCGAGGCGCTCGACATCTCGATCGGCACCGTCAAGTCGCGCCTCGCGCGCGCACACGAGGCGCTCGACCGCGAGCTCGCGCCCGTCTTGCACAAGCACTACCTCGGCTGAGCCGAGACGATCGTTCACCCAACCCGCCCATGCCCCACGACCCGACCTCGACCGCCTGCCGCGCTTGGCGCGAAGCGAGCTTCGACGACGCGAGCTTCGACGTCGAAGGCGCGCGCGGGTCGACGGCCTTGCACGGCCACGGCGCGACGTGCGCCGAGTGCCAGTCGTGGTGGGAGCGCCAGCGCCGCATCGCGCGCGCACTGCGCTCGGTCGCGCGGTTCGCTGCGCCGCAGGAGCTCGACCGGCGCACGCAGCCCGACGAGCTGACGGAAGTCTGCACGCGCGCGGTGCTCGACCACCTGAGCGTGTTGCACGCGCCGTCGGTGCTCGACCGACTCGTGCGCGAGGAGATCGAAGGCCAGCCCGGCACGACGGTGCGCCGGTTCGCGAACGACCTCGAGCGCCACACGGCGCCGGCGGCTCTCGACGCGCGCGTGCGCCAGGTCGGCAGCGCCGCTGGCGCGGCGGGTGAGACCCAGGCCGCCGACGAGCGCGCCGGCGCGCGCGGCATGGAGCGCGGCGCCGGGCGCGGAGCTTCGCGCGCGCGCGCGATCGCGACGCCCGCGCACTCCGCGCGGACCCGGCGCGCGTGGTGGATCGCGGCGAGCAGCGCGCTCGCGGCCGGTCTGCTCGGCGTGTGGACCTACTCGGCGCTCGACGGCGCGCCGCGCTATCGCTTCGAGGTCGTCGAGATCGACGCCGCGCAGCTGCGCGAGCAGTCGCCGTTCGGTTTCGGCCTCGCGAACGGACTGACCGGCGGCGCGCTGCTCGCGCAGGCGACGCCGGCGAACGGGCCCGCCGACGCGGAGGGCCGCCGATGACGCGCGGACTCCAGCGTGCGCGCGGATCCCTCGCGCTCTCGGGCCTGTGGCTGTGCGCGCTGCTGCTCGGCTCGCTCGGGCTGGCCGGCTGCGGGCAGGGCGGCGTCAAGCTCTCGCCGACGCAGCACTCGAACCTGCTGCAGCTCGTGATGAAGGCGCAGCAGGCGCAGCTCCACACCCCGCACCTCGGTCAGCGCGCCGTGCACGTCTACGCGCACGTCGCGAGCACGGGCGCGCACCACTTCGCGACGCTCGAGCAGGTCGCGACCGACGGGCACGGCGGCTACGCGCTGCAGCCGCTGTCGGTCAGCGGCGAACTGCCGACGGATCCGGCGACGTTCCTCGCGCAGCACGCGGACAACGCGGCGTTCTACCACCGCTTCCGCGACTTCATGGTGCGCGACCTCGATCTGTTCATCGAGAACTACCTGGTGCTCGGCTTGCCCGTCTCGACGACGGTCGCCGGTCGCGCGTGCATCACGTTCGAGTGCAAGCGCGCGCCGAGCCACCTCGCGACGGTGGGCGGCGTGTTCACCGTCTCGCTCGACGTCGAGACCGCGTTCGTGCTCGCGTACGAAGAGCGCGACAAGCACGGGAACGTGGTCGCGGCGATGAACTACGAGACGATCGACTACGCGGCGGATCTGAGCGGGATCACGTTCTCGACGGTGCCGGTCGAGCAGGTGCTCAATCTCTCCGGCGATCCGTCGCAGCAGCTCGGCTTCCAGCCGCTGCTGCCGAAGATGCTCCCGTCGGGCTACAAGCTCGACCACGCGCGCATGCTGTCGGAAGGCCCGCAGAAGCACTGGGCGTGCTTCGAGTACACCGACGGCGTCGAGAAGCTGTTCTTCCTGCACGGCGGCTCGGCGCCGAAGACGCAGGTCGGCCCCGGCGGCTGGACGCGCTCGCTGTTCCAGACGAGCTCTCCGTACCGGATGTACGTGACGACCGCGGGCAGCTGGACCATCGCGCAAGGCGTCTGGGACAACCAATACGTCGTCGCGGTCGGCAAGCTCCCGCAGTCCGAGCTGTTGCCGTTCGTCGAATCGGCGCTGCCGTAGCGCGCGGCGCCGGGCAGGAACGCGACGGGGTCGGCGCGCGAATCGCGCCTTTCGCTAAGGATCGCCGCGCCGAGTTCCCGATCTCCACGCCATCGGCGCGCCTCGGCGCCGCCGTTCCCCCGTCGAGTCCCGGCACCCAGACGTCCGTATGAGCGCGACCCCTTCCGGCACGCAGGTCGACCAGGAACTCGCGGCCGCGCTGTTCGCCCGACTGGCGGAGGATCTCGCCGTCGTGATCGATCGCCCGTTCGCGATCCACTCGGTCGAAGTCGCGCGCCGCCGCGAGAAGCCGGTCCGCGCGGACGGGATCCACCTGTCATTCCGCGTGTGCGTGCAGCGCAACGGCCGCGCGCACCACGGCTGCGTGCTTGTCCCGCTCGCCGACGCGGTCGCGCTCGCCGCGTACCTGCTGATGGCGCCCGACGACGTCGTGAAGACGCGGCGCCTCGAGCAGCAGCTCGACCGCGCCACGAAGGACGCGCTGCTCGAAGTCGGCAACTTCATCGCCGGCTCGGCCGAGACAGCGCTGCGCGCGGTGCTGTCGCCGGATTGCAAGGCGAGCGCGGAGGGTTGCCAGGGCGTCGCGGCCGGTGCGAAGCCGGCGTTCGTCTACGCCGACGGCGTCGAGCTGCTCGTCGCGACCGCGCGCGCGCAGATCCACACGTGGCCGGCGTTCGAGCTGTGCTTCGCGCTGCCGAGCGCGGCGCTCGAGAGCGCCTGAGCGGCGCCGAAGCTCGCGCGGCCGCCGGAAAGAACGCCGCGCGTGCGTCGTAGGGCCGCGGCCGTCGGTCGCCCGCGCCGTCGCCGCCCCGCCCTCGCTAGACTGAGCCCCTCGTGCCCGACGCGTCCCTGGATCCCGCCATCGAACGAGCCGCGCGGCGCGTTCGCGCGCGTTCGACCGCCAGCCTGTGGTGGTCCTCGGCGTGGGGACACGTCGCGCTCGCGCTCGCCGTCTGCGCGAGCGCCGCTCTGCTCGCGCGCTTCTTCCTCGGCTGGACGCCCGCGCGCGCCGCGTTGTTGCTCGCGCCCGCGCTCGGCGTGCCGCTCTGGAGCTGGCGCCGCGCACTCGCGCGCGCGCCGGGTTTGCAGGCCTGCGTCGCCTGGCTCGATCTCGGCTCGGGCGGCTCCGGCCGCGTGATGGTCGGCGCGAGCTCGGCGCACGGCGACGCATGGGGCGCGGCGGCCGGCGATTGGCTCCGCGAGCACCAGCCGCGCTTCGCCGCGCTGCCGCTGCGCGCGGCGTGGCCGCTCGCGCCGGCGCTCGCATTCGCGCTCGCCGTGCTCGTCGTGCCGGTGCGGCCGTTCCAGATCGCGCGGTCGTCGAGCGTTCCGCCTGCCGCGATCGAGAGCTTGCACGGCGAGCTCGAGGCGCTCGCGAGCACGGATCTGTCGAGCGCGGAAGTCGAACAGATCCGCGAGCGGCTCGAGCGCATCGAGGAGCTCGCGGCGGCCGGCGAGGCCGAGAGCGCGTGGGAGGCGCTCGACTCGGTCGAGCAGATGCTCGGCGATCGCGCGGAGGAAGCGACCGAGTCGCTGGTCGACGCCGCGGCGAGCCTCGAGGCGATCGCGGACGGCTCGAGCTTCGGCGCGGCGGCCGAGGCGGAGCTCAGCGGGCTCGCGGCCGAGCTCGGACTCGAATCGCCCGCGGCGACGCCGAACAGCGGCGCGGCGGGCGCGAGCCTCGACGGCGCGCTGCCCGAGCAGGCGCGCGATCTGCTCGCGCAGCTCGAGAAGCGCATGGGCGCGCTCGGCGCGTCGGGCCTGATCGACCCGAGCCAACTGCAGAACCGCCGCGACGGCGCGCGCCGCAAGTCGCACAAGCACGACGCGACGTGCGAGGCCGGCGGGACATGAAGCGGATCTGGCGGCGCCGGGCGCGCTGCAAAGAAGGGCAAGAAGGGCTCGCGAGGCGAGGGCGAGGACGGCGACGGCGATCCGGGCTCCGGCGGCGTGAATCGCGGCCGCGGCGACGCGGAGATCAGCTGGGGCGACGAGACGCCCGAGCACGCGGCCGAGATGGAGCAGCAGGCGCTGCCCGCGGCCGATGCGATGGACCTCGATCGGCTCGAGCTGTTGTCGCAAGGACTCGGCGCGCCGCGCGCGGACGCGCAAGGCGAGGCCGCGGGCAACGCGGGCCAGCAGGCGAGCGCGGGCGCGCCGGTGTGGAAGCGCTCGCTCGCGCCGCGGCACCGCCGCGCGGTCGAGACGTACTTCGGGGCCGCGCCGACTCCGGCGCCCGATGCACCCGCGAGTGGCGGAGCCGAGCGGCGGTGAACCGCTGCTCCGTGGAACAAGTCAGCACAGCGACGCGCGTTCTCGTGCGCGCACCCTGGGAACGGAGAGTGGACGGATGAGCGACGCGTTGATCGACCCGACACAGCTCGCCGCGGCGCGCAAGCGCGCGCTCGACGTCAAGCAAGGGCTCGATTCGATCTTGCTCGGGCAGGAGGAGCTGACGCGGCTCGTGCTGATCGCGCTGCTCGCGCGCGGGCACGTGCTGCTCGAAGGCCTGCCGGGTCTCGGCAAGACCGAGCTCGTCAAGGGCCTCGCGCGGCTGCTCGACCTCGAGTTCCGCCGCGTGCAGTTCACGCCCGACCTGTTGCCGGGCGACGTGACCGGCGGGCACATGCTCGAAGAGAGCGCGGGCGGTCGCAAGCTCGCGTTCCACGCCGGCCCGATCTTCACGAACCTGCTGCTGGCCGACGAGATCAACCGCGCGTCGCCGAAGACGCAGAGCGCGCTGCTCGAGGCGATGCAGGAGCGACGCGTGACGCTGCTCGGCGAGACGCGCGCGCTGCCCGCGCCGTTCTTCGTGCTCGCGACGCAGAACCCGATCGAGCTCGAGGGCACGTACCCGCTGCCCGAGGCGCAGCTCGATCGCTTCTTGTTCAAGCTCGACGTGCCCGGCCTGCCGGCCGCGCCGATCGAGCGCATCCTCACCGAACGCCGCCACGGTCGCGCGCCCGAGCCTGCGTGCGTGATCGATCGCGCCGGCTTCGAAGCGCTGCACGCCGCGGTCGATCGGATCTTCCTGCCGAACGCGGTCGCGAACTGGATCGCGCGCGTCGTCGAGGCGAGTCATCCGCGCGCCGCGCAGGCGCCGGCGAAGATCAAGTCGTACGTGCGCTGGGGCGCGTCGCCGCGCGCGGCGATCGCGATCGCGGAGGCGGCGCGCGCGAGCGCGCTGATCGACGGACGGCCCGGCGTCGGCTTCGAAGACGTTCGCGCTGTCGCATCGGCCGCGCTCGCGCACCGCATCGTGCTCGACTACCGCGCGCGCCTGGACGGAGTGCGCGGGGCCGACCTCGTCGCCGAGTTGCTCGGCGCCGTTCCCGAGATCGCGG
>SCVU01000103.1 GCA_004296785.1 Planctomycetota bacterium | reverse complement strand
GCGGCGGTTCGTGCCGCCGAGGACCTTGATGCACATCACGCGCTTCGCGCCGGTGTTGTCGGCGACGTCGAGCTCGGTGGTCAGCTGGATCACTGCGCACCACCCTTCGACTCGGCGTCACTCGGGGCCGCGGTCTTGCGACCGAGCGCGGCCGCGACGTCGGCGTCGCCGATCGCCTCGAGCGTGTTGCTGGCCTTCGTCACGATCTCGATCAGGCGCCAGCGCTTGGTCCGCGAGAGCGGGCGCGAGAGCTCGATGCGCACGAGGTCGCCGACGCCGGCTTCCTCCTTCTCGTCGTGAGCGTGGTAGTGCTTCGACTTGGTGACGTACTTGCCGTACTTCGGGTGGCGGTACGTGCGCTGGACGACGACCGAGATGGTCTTCGTCATCTTGTCGCTGGCCACGAGGCCCTCGAGGACCTGGCGGGTAGCGGGCTTCGTCGTTTGTGAGGACATGGCTGGTGTGTGTCTGCGGGCTCTCGGGGGCGAGCGACGGCACGCGCGCTAGCGCGCCTGGGCTCCGCGGATGTGGGTCTTGCGCTCGAGCATCAGCGTGCGGATGCGCGCGATCTGACGGCGCGTCTCGCGGATGCGGCCCGGCTGCGCCGAGGTCTCCGTCGCGGACTTGAAGCGCGCGTCGAAGAGCGCCTTCTGGAGGCGGTCGAGCTCGAACTCGAGTTCAGAGTCGCGCTGGCCGCGGAGGTCTTTGATCTTCATGAGAGTGCGGGGGGCTGCTGAGCAGGTGCGACGATCAAGTCGTCGGCAGGCGGCGGACCATCTTCACTTTGAGGGGCATCTTGTGAGCGACGCGCTTGAGCGCGACCTTGGCCTTGTCCTCGGTGAGGCCGCCGATCTCGAAGAGCACGGTGCCGGGCTTGACGACCGCGGCCCAGTACTCGACTTCGCCCTTGCCGGTGCCCATGCGGGTCTCGGCCGGCTTGCCGGAGATCGGCTTGTGCGGGAAGACGCGGATCCAGATCTTGCCTTGACCGCCGGTGATGCGCGCGGCGGCGATGCGGCCCGCCTCGAGCTGGCGGCCGGTGATCCAACCTGCGTCCATCGACTGCAGGCCGAAGTCGCCGAACGCGACCTTGTTGCCGCGCGTGGCGAAGCCCTTCACGCGGCCGCGCATCACTTTGCGGTACTTGGTCCGTTTGGGCATCAATGCCATGGTTCGCCTGCTTCCTCTGTCCTGCTTGCTGGTGCGGTGGGTCGGGTCGTTCGGTGAGCTCGGGGATCCGCCGCGCTAGGAGCCGGCTCCCTGCGATTGCGAGCGGCGCTCCTGGCGCGCCGGCCGCGTGGCCGAGCGCTGGCGATCGGCGCGCGTCGCGACGCCTTGCGACTGGCGGAAATCGACGCGCTCGCCGGTCTCGAGGTCGCCTTTGTAGATCCACACCTTGACGCCGAGGATCCCGTACGTCGTGCGCGCTTCGGCGGTGCCGTAGTCGACGTTCGCGCGGAGCGTCGACAGCGGGACCTGCCCTTCGCGCTCCTTCGCCTCGCGCGCCATTTCCGCGCCGCCGAGGCGGCCGTTGAGCTCGAGCTTCACGCCCTTCGCGCCGGCCTGCATCGTCGACTGGATCGCCTTCTTCATCGCGCGGCGGAACGCCATGCGCTTCTCGAGCGCCTCGGCGACCATCTCCGCGACGAGCGTCGCTTCGAGCTCGGGGCGCTTGATCTCGCGCACCGTCAGGTGGCAGGTCATGCCCGCGATCTTCTGCAGCGACTCCTTGAGCTGGTCGACGCGCACGCCCTTGCGGCCGACGAGCACGCCGGGTCGCGCGGTGTGCACGATCACGTTGACCGCTTCACCCGTCCGCTCGATCTCGATGCGCGGGATGCCGGCGGACTTGAATTCCTTCGTGATGTGCCGGCGGATCTCGAGGTCCTGCAGCAGCAGGCGAGCGAAGTCCTTCTTCTTCGCGTACCAGCGCGAGCGCCAGGGCTCGATGACCGCGATCCGGAACCCAGTCGGGTGGATTTTCTGACCCATGTGTTCTGTGTGCTCCCGTTACGCCTGCGCGGCCTTCGGAGTCTTGGGGGCGGCCTTCGGTTGCTTGG
>SCVU01000798.1 GCA_004296785.1 Planctomycetota bacterium | reverse complement strand
CGATCGTGAGCACGGTCGTCGACGGGAACACGAGCGCCGTCGGCGCTCGCAAGATCGGCGCGGGCGACATCGACGGCGACGGCAAGCCCGATCTCGTCGTCGTGCTCGCGAACGGCCTCGACGTGCGCCTCTACTACAACACCGGTGCGCTGACTTTCGTCGCGGGCCCGCAGATGACGCTGACGTCGGAGGCGCGCGACGCGTGGATCATCAAGTGGGGCACGAGCCTCTCGCCGCGCGTCGCGCTGCACGGCGCGGCGGGCATCGGCATCTACAACGCGGACCTCACGTCCGACTCCGTGCTGCGCACCGCGCCGCCAGGCCCGGCGATCGACGCGGCCGGCGTGTTCACGCTGCCGGACGGCGAGCAGGGCATCGGTTGGGTCACGCAACTCAGCGCGGGCTCGAGCTCGCAGAAGTTCATGACGTATCGCCAGTCGGGCTCGACCAACTGGGGCCAGGTCGGTCCGATGGGCGGCGAGACGCCGTACGAGCCCGGCGTCTCCTCGCTCGTGCTCGGCGACGCGACCGCCGACGGGTATCCGGACCTCGTGCTCGGCGCGACCGGCAGCGCGGACCTGTTGTACTCGCGCAATCTCGCGCGAAGCAGCGGCGGCCCGCTCAACTTCGGCGTCGGCGGGGGCTCGCTGTCGCCCTGGATCGTCTCGAACTCGGCCGTCCCGAACACCTCGTTCCGCGCGACGCCGGCGCTCGCCGACTTCAACGGCGACGACGTGATGGACTTGTACGTCGCCATCCAGAACGCGCCCGGACAGACGACGCTGCTCGGGCCGCTCGACGCGCAGGGTCCGAACTCGATCGGCTCGCCGGGGCCGATCGCGAACGCGTGGTCCGCGTTGGATGGTGCGACGACCACCAACCCTGCCCCGGGCCAGCTGCGGCTCCAATTGAGCAACGTGTGGCCGACCGCCACGTCGGCGACGCACTTGCGCGTGATCGTCTGGCGCTGGCCCTTCGCTTGCCCGGGCGCGGCGCCGAGCTCTTGCTCGCTGCCCGACGCGCCGCTCGATGCGGCGGCGCTGCACAACTACTACTACCGGCTGAACCCGGCGACCGGCTGGCTCCCGAGCCAGTACATCACGCTGCCGCTGGAAGGGTCCTCGGGCGACTTCCACTCGGCGTTCTTCATCGAGCTCAGTCTCGTCGAGGCGACGATCGGGCCGAACGCGGCGCGCGTCACGAACGCGTGGCAGACGCACTCCTACGGCTTCGCACGCGAAGAGCACCCGGGCGGCGGCCAGTTGCCCGCGACCGGGCCGGTCAACCGCATGCGCGTCCTGCCCGATGCGGGCGGCGAGTTCTTGGTCACCTGGGTGACCACGGATCCGCCGAGCATCCTCGCCGCGCCGACGCTCGGCATCGTGATCAAGATCCCGCGCCAGCCGCCGTTCGCGCCGAACGTCGTGCCGGTGCTCGGCGTGCCGACGGAGTTCTTGTAGCGGAGTTCTTCGAGCCTCACGGCCGGCCTCCGCGCGTCGCCGCCGCGATCGACTCGCTCGATCGCGGCGGCTCGCGTTTCGGCGTTCGCCTCCCGCGCCTCAGCGCAGCGGCGAGTGCGCGTCGCCGAGCGCGCGCAGCGTCGCCCAGTAGTACGGGTGCGCGAAGTCGCCGCTCGCGAGCGCGCGGCGCGCGACGCGCAGCGCCTCGTCGGGAGCGTCGCCGGCATCGACGCGCTCGAGCACGACGCGGCCGAGCTCCTGTTGCGCCGCGTAGTCGAGATCGGACGGCGAGGTCAGCACGCAGCGCGAGCCGCGCGCGAGCAGCGCCCCCGCGGTGTGCGTGATCCCGTCGTCGCCGTGACGCACGTCGCCGCGCATCGCGGCGCACACCGAGAGCAGCACGAGCGGCGGCGGGCGCAGCCAGCCGTCGGCGGCGTCGATCTCGTCGAGCCACCACAGGCCGGGATCGCTGCCTTCGCCCGCGAGCAGCAGGCCTTGCCCGCGCTCGCGCCCGCGATCGAACACACCGTGCGTCATCACGTGCAGCACGTCGACCGACGGCGTGAGCGCCTTGCGCAGCGCGCCTTCGGTCGCGCCCGCGCCGACGAGCACGCGCGCGCGCTCACTCGCGAACGAACCGCACGCGCGACGCGCGCCGGCCGCGTCGAGCTCGAGTCGCGGCAGTCGCGCGAATCGCTCGGGCAGCTCGCGACTCGGGTTCGGCGCCGCGAGGAACACGAGCTCGAGCCCGCGCGCATCGACGGGCGCGCGCGGCTTGCGCGCGAGCGCGACGCCGAGCGGGATCGAAGGCACGTGCTGCAGCGCGCGCTCGAGCCCGAGCGCGCCGACGCCATCGACGGAGAGCGCGGCGAAGCAAACGTCGTCGAACAGCTCGTCGCCGCTGATCGTGACCGACTTCCACGCGCGCACGCGCGCCGCGATCTGCGGCGGCAGCACGCGCGGTGCGAACTCGGCGGCGCGCGCGAGCAGCGCGTCGCCCGCGGTGCGCGCGGCCGCCGCGTCCGCGACGGGCTGCGTCGCGATCCCGGTGCCGCACGAGCGGTACGCCGCGTCGATCGCGTAGACCGGATCGATCTCGACGCACTCGATGCCGCCTGTGTCCCACGCGAAGACGTGCGAGCGGTCCGCGCCCGGCAGGTACACGAGCAGCCCGCGGCCCGCGCCGAGCAGCGTGCTCTCGACGTCCGCGCTGGTGCAGGCTCCGACGCCGAGCTCGCGCGCGATCGAGCCGAGCGCCTGCGCGCGCATCAGATGCTCGAGCGCTCGGCGCGCTCCCTGCGCGCGGCCGTGCACGCGCATCTCGAGTCGCACGAGCTCGGACAGGATCGCGCGCCGGTTCGTCGGGTGCAGGAAACCGACGCCGCCCTTGCGGTGCGGCACGGACTTCCAGCGCTCGAGCAGGCTCGCGAATGCGCCTTCGAGCTCCGCGAGCCGCGCGCTCGCCTCGGCGTCGTCGCAGTCGCGCGCGAGCGCGAGCCGCGCGCGCAGCGTCGCGAGCTGCGCGCGATCGCCGGCCTGCGCTGCGCGCTCTTGGGCCGCCGCGCCGTCGAGCAGTTTCTCGACCGCGCCGGCGCTCTGCTCGCCGTCCTCGAGCCGGCCGTCGCGCCACGCGAGGTCGCCGAGCGCGAGCTCGAGGTTCAAGCGCTCGACGTTGCCTTGCGCGGGATCGAACTGCGCGCGCACGCGCTCGAGCACCTCGCGCGCGCGCGCGCGATCACCGCGGCCCATTCGCGCGAGCTCGGACAGGGCGACGCCCTTGCGCAGCTCGAGGTCGAGCCGATCCGCGCTGCTCCCGCCGAAGCCCGCATCCGGCGCCAGCGTGCGCTCGACGAGCGCGACGACGCGCTCGTGGCGGTACGCGAGCAGGTCGAGCTGGCACTGCAGCTTCAGCAGAATCGGTTCGGAGGACGCGCACTTCGCTCGATCGAAGCTTTTCAGCGTCTCGTCGCACAGATCGAGCATCCCGAGCGCCATCGACGCCGCGGCGCGCTCGAGCGGGAACCCACAGCGGTACAGCTCCCACAGCTCGCGCTGCTCGGGATCGCCGGGCGCCGGCTCGGCCTCGAGTCGCGCGAGCTCGTCGTAGAAGCGCGGCCAATCCTCCGCCTGGCGCGACGCGTCGACCAGCAGGAAGCGCAGATCGCGCGCTTGCGCGGGGTTCGCGATCGGCCTCGTCAGCGCCTCGGCGAGCAGCGCAGCTGCTTCGGCCGCGCGGCCGCGCCCGATCCAATCCACCGCCTGTGCCCGAATCTCCTCCACGTCGATGGCGGCCGGCGCGGGCAGCTGCGGCGCCGCCGCGAGCTCGACGCGTGCTGGAGCCCTCCGACCGCGCATTGTGAGCACGAGCGCAATCGCGACGGCGATCGCGAGCGCACAGTTGCGGATCCAGGTGCGGCCTGCGAGCGAGAGCGGCGCCATGTGCGCCGAATCTAACCCGCGCGCGCCGATCGAGGTCAGGGCTGCTGGAACGACGCGCGCAGCGGCGACAAACGTCGAGGGTTGACGTCCCACGGCTGCACGCGCACGGTGACGCGCGCCGGCAGGCGCGCGACCTGGTCGCTCGGCACCGCGCAGCGCGGCTCGGCGAGTCCGTTCGACACGAACAGCGGCGCGCCCGTCGCGGACTCGTCCGCGAAGAGCTCGACGTCGTACGAAGCCGCGTCGTCGACCGCCTCCCACGCGAGCTCGAGCGCTCCGTCCGCGCCGCGCGTGACCGTGAGCGCACGCAGCACGCCTTCGCCGCCGAGCTGCGGCCGCGAAACGCTCGGCGCCGGCGCCGGCTCGCCCGCTCGCCAGTGCGTCGTGATCCAGTACGCGGCCAGCGCGAGCGTGGCGGCGATCGCGAGCGGCACGAGCCAGCGCCGCGAGCGCGCGCTCGGCGGCGGCGCGGCGAGCTGCGCGATCGCCGCGCGCGCCTGTGCGGCGCCGCGGCGCGCCGCGTCGCTCTCGCGCGCGCCACTCACCTCCGCGAGCACGTCGCGCTCGAGCCGACCCGCGTCGTCGAGCCCGTCGCGCAACGCCTCCATGTCCGCAAGCAGCGGCGCGCAGACCTCGCAGTCGGCGAGCGCCGCGCGGCGCTCGTCGCGTGCGTCCAGGCGGCCGTCGATCGCCTCGACCAGCCACGGCTCGTGCTGCTCGACATGAGCTCGCGTCATTCGATCTCCTCTCGCATCGACAGGAGCAGCGGTCGCATCCGCTCGATCCCGCGATAGTAGTGCGTCTTCGCCGTGTTGGGCGGGATCCCGAGGCGCGCGCCGATCTCGTCGAAGGTCAGGCCGTCGAAGTGCTTCGCGCGGATCACGCTCGCCTCGCGCGGCGAGAGCCGCTCGAGGATCTCGTGCAGCCGCGCGTAGGCGACGGCGCCGGTCGGGCGCGGCGCGTTCGCGGTCCACTCGGCCCCGCTCTCGATCGATTCGCTCTGCCGCGCGCGCTGTCGGCGGCGCAGCGCGTTCAAGAACTCGTAGTGGCAGAAGCGGAACACCCACGACTCGAGCGTCGACATCCCCTCGTAGACGTCGAGCTTCCGCCACAGCAGCACGAACACGTCCTGCGCGATGTCGGTCGTGTCGGCGGCCGAGAACGGCCGCCCGCGGCGCGCGTTCAGCGAGGCGAGGATCAGCGGCACGCACTGCATCCGCAGCGAGAACTCGTCGATCGCGGCGCGCTCGCCGGCGAGCACGCGCTTGACGAGTTCGAGGTCGGACTCCCAGGCGTTCATGGCGTGCAGCGGGCAGCGCGCATCCGCAGCCGGGTCGCGGACGCGGCCGAACCGCGCGCGCCACGCCGAACCGGCGACGGTGCGGCACGCGGTGACGCACGTCGGGCTGGGCGGTGCCGGCACGACGCAGGTGCGCACCCGATCCGGTGCCGGCCGCGAACGGCTCCCGCGCATGCGCGAACTGTGTTCGAAACGGCGCGCGCGGTTTCGGAATTCGCGCGTCTCGTGCGCGGCAAAGCGACCGTGGCCTGCATCTGCGGCCGGACATTCTGCGCTCCGTCCGCGCGCGCGTCTCGCGCGAAGCGGCGCGCGCTACGGCAGCAGTTCGGCGGCGAACTTCTGCACGAGCTTGCCGTCGACCTCGCCCTTGTGCTTCGCCATCACGGCCTTCATCAGCACGCCGACGTCCTTCTTCGCCGTGAGCTTCAGCTCGCCGATCAACGACTGCACGAGCACGCGCGTCTCGGCCTCGTCCTTGACCTGCGGCAGGTAGCGCCGCAGCACCGCCATCTCGGCGCGCTCCTTGTCGGCCAGATCCTTGCGCCCGGCCTTGTCGAACTGCTCGATCGACTCCTGGCGCGTCTTCACCGACTTCGCGCACGCGTCGAGCTGCTCGTCGGCGGTGAGATCGCGGCCGAGCGCGACCTCGCGCTTCTGGATCTCCGACTGCAACAGGCGCAGCGTGTCGCGCTCGAGCGCGTTGCCGGCCTTCATCGCCGTCTTCACGTCGTCGCTGAGCTTCTGCTTGAGCATCGCGCGCGCGCCTACTCGGCGCCCTCGTCGTCGGGTTCGTCGCCGGCGTCGTCGTCCGGGCCGTCCTCCGGCTCGCCCTCGTCGTCGAGCGCCGCGTCGGCACCGTCATCGCCCGCCGCGCGCTCACCCGGCGCCGGCCGCGGATTGGCCGCCATCTCGCGCTGGTACTCCTCGAGATCCTCGGCGCGCACGACCTCGATCGACACGAGCTTGTCGTTGTCCTTGAGGTTGACCAGGCGCACGCCCTGCGTCGCGCGGCCGATCGGACGCGCGTCCGAGGCGGGCGAGCGCACGATCATCCCGCTCTCGGTGATGTACAGGAGCTCGTCCTCGTCGCCGCAGATGTCGACGCCGACGACGTGGCCGTTGCGGTCGATGCCCTTGACGTTGATCACGCCCTGGCCGCCGCGACCCTTGACCGGGTAGTCCGACAGCGGCGTGCGCTTGCCGTAGCCCTTCTCGCAGGCCGTGATCATCGTCGACTCGGGCTTGGCGGCGACGATCATCCCGACGACGCGGTCGTCGGCGCGCAGCTTCATGCCGCGCACGCCGTAGCTCGTGCGCCCCATCGCGCGCACCGCGGCCTCGTCGAAGCGGATCGCCTGGCCGTCGCGGCTGGCGAGCAGGATCGTGTCGCCCGGGCGGCACAGCCGCACGCCGACGACTTCGTTGCCGTCCTCGAGCAGGATCGCCCAGATGCCGTCCGCGCGCGGGCGCGAGAACATCTCGAGCTTCGTCTTCTTGACCGTGCCGTTGCGCGTCGCGAAGAACACGCTCGACTCGTTGTCGAACGCGCGCACGCGCAGCACCGAGTTCACGCTCTCGCCGACCTCGAGCGGCAGCAGGTTGCGGATCGAGCGTCCCTGGCTCGTGCGCTGGCCCTCGGGGAACTGGTAGACCTTGAGCCAGTAGACCTTGCCCTTGTTCGTGAAGAAGAGCACGTGGTCGTGCGTGCTCGCGACGAACAGCGAGCGCAGCACGTCGCCCTCCTTCGACTCCGAGCCCTTCACGCCGCGGCCGCCGCGACCCTGCGCGCGGTACGTCTCGAGCGCGACGCGCTTGACGTAGCCGTCGCGGGAGAACGTGCAGACCATCAGCTCTTCCTGGATCAGCTCCTCGATGTCGAAGGCGCCGTCGACCTCCTCGGTGCTGATCTCGGTGCGGCGCGCGTCGCCGTAGCGCTTGTCGAGATCGTCGATGTCCTCGCGGATGATCGCGATGACGCGCTCGTCGCGGTTCAGGATGTCGGTGAGGTCCGCGATCTCGGCGACGAGCGCGTTGAACTCCTCCATCAACTTCTCGCGCTCAAGGCCGGTCAAGCGGCCCAGGCGCATGTCGACGATCGCCTGCGACTGCGCGAGCGACAGCGCGAAGCGATCCATCAGCGCGCGCTTCGCCTTGTCGGTGTCGGCGCTGGCGCGAATGATCTTCACGACCTCGTCGATGTTGTCGACTGCGATGCGCAGTCCCTCGACGATGTGCTTGCGCTCCTCGGCCTTGCGCAGCAGGTAGCGCGTGCGCCGGCGGATCACGTCCTTGCGGTGCGTGACGTAGGCCTCGAGCAGCGCCTTCAGCGTCAGCGTGCGCGGGCGGCCGTCGCTGATCGCGAGGTTGATGATCGAGATCGTGCTCTGCAGCGGCGTGTACTGCCACAGCTGGTTCAGCACCACCTGCGGGTCCTCGCCCTTCTTGAGCTCGACGCACAGGCGCAGGCCGTCGCGGTCCGATTCGTCGCGCACGTCGGCGATGCCGGTGATGCGCTCTTCCTTCACGACCTCGACGATCTTCTCGATGATCGCGAGCTTGCGGACCTGGTACGGGATCTCCGTGAACACGATCTGCTGCTTCGTGCGCACGTCCTCGACGTGGTGCTTGGCGCGCACGAGCACGCGGCCGCGACCGGTCGCGTAGGCCTCGAGCATCCCGCGGCGGCCCATCAGGATGCCGCCGGTCGGGAAGTCGGGACCCTTGACGTGCTCGCACAGCTCGGCGATCGAGACCTCGGGCCGCTCGAGCAGCACGCGCAGCGCCGCGCAGACCTCGCGCAGGTTGTGCGGCGGCAAGCTCGTCGCCATGCCGACCGCGATGCCGTCCGAGCCGTTGCAGATGAGGTTCGGGAAGCGCCCGGGCAGCACGACCGGCTCCATCAAGCGCTCGTCGTAGTTCGGCTGCTCGTCGACCGTCTCCTTGTCGAGATCGGCCATCATCTCGACCGTCGGACCGGCCATCTTCGCCTCGGTGTAACGCATCGCGGCCGGCGGATCGCCGTCGATCGAACCGAAGTTGCCCTGGCCGTCGATCAACGGGTAGCGCAGCGAGAACTCCTGCGCCATCCGCACGAGCGTCGGGTAGATCACCGACTCGCCGTGCGGGTGGTATTCACCCGAGGTGTGGCCGGCGATGTTCGCGCACTTCCGGTACTTCGCGCTCGGGCGCAGCTTGAGGTCGTTGAGCGCGACGAGGATGCGCCGCTGGCTCGGCTTGAGCCCGTCGCGCACGTCCGGCAACGCGCGCGAGTGGATCACCGAGAGCGCGTAGTTGAGATACGACTCGCTCATCTCGCGCTCGATCAGGCGCGGTTGAACGCGGCCCTCTGGCGCGGCGGGCGGAGGTGTCGTGGCTTCGGTCATCGCTCGTTTCTCGGTCTCTCGGGGGACCGCTCATTGTCGCGGCAGAACGGGCTCGAATCCAGCCTTTCGGGCCCGATCCAGGGGCCCCGGAACGCGTTCCGTATGATCCTGCGGATGGCCACCGAACTCACGCCGCTCGCGCGCGCCCTCGGACGCATTCCGACCGGTCTGTACCTCGTGACGACGCGCGACGGCGGCGTCGACGGGCCGCCGCAGGGCTTCGTCGGATCGTTCCTGATGCAGGTCGGTTTCGAGCCGCCGGTCGTGTGCGTCGCGATCAAGAAGGGGCGGCCGTACGTCGACCAGATCCGCCGCAACGGACGCTTCGGCGTGTCGATCCTCGACGCGTCGAGCCAGGGCGCGATGAAGGCGTTCTTCGGCAAGAGCGCCGATGGCAAGGGGCCGTTCGAGCAGCTCGCGTTCGAGAACGCGCCGCACGGATCGCCGGTGCTCGGAAGCGCGCTCGCGTGGTTCGAGTGCAAGCTGCAGGGCGTGCACGATTCCGGCGATCACGAGGTCGTGTTCGGCGTCGTCGAGTCCGGCGCTGCGGCGCGCGACAACGAGCCCGCGGTGCACTTGCGCAAGAACGGGCTCGGTTACTGAGCGGTCGCGCGGCGACGTCCGCGTCGACTGCGGATCAATTGCGGGGCGGGTGCGCGCGCTGATACGCGTCGGCGGCCTGGATGCGTTGCTTCCACTTCGTCCCCGTGGAAGTTCCCATCGCGAACATCTGCCACTCGGAGCGCTGCTGCTGTGTCTCACAGCGACGCAGCTCCTCGGCCGCCGCGAGGATGTCGCGCGCTTCCTTGTGACCGGCCGACGCCGCGCGGAGCAGCAGCCCGCGCCCCGAGTCGTACTCTTCGGCGTCGTAGGACCGTCCCGCCCGCTCGACGAGCGCGTCGAGCTCGCGCTTCGCCCTGAGGCTCGCCTCCTTCGCGGCAGCGCGCGCCGCCTGATCGGCGTCCCGCAGACGCTCCTTCCAACGCGTGGGGCTCGACGTGTCGAGAGGGAAGAGATCCCAGTCGGCGCGTTGCGCGTCGCTCGTACACGCCGCGAGCTCGTCCGCCGCGTCGAGCAGCTCGTGCGCCTGTGCGTCGCCGCGCCAGCCCGCGAGCTCGAGCCACTCGCGGCCGACCGCGAAGTCGCCGCGGTCGTAGCCCGCCGCCGCGCGCGCGAGCAGCCGCTCGCCGGTGCGCTCGGCCGGATCCGCCGGTAGCTCACTCGCGCGCGCGACGAGCGCCTCGAGCGAACCGTCCTCGCTCGACGCATTGCGCGCGCGCGCATCCTCGTACTCGCCCAGGCGCAGGTCCGCCCACGCCATGTCGCTGTTCCACGCGAGCGAAAGCTGCGCGGAGCGCGCGAGCACGATCGCCGCCGCCGCCGTGATCGCGACCGCGCGCCAGCGCCGCATCTGACGCGACAGCGCCGCGCCGAGCGCCGGCGCGCGCGCGACGTCCATCAGGAAACCGATGCGCCGCGCCGAGCTGAAGTGGCGCCACGAGTCGCGATCCTCGGCGTGCATGCCGCTGACGCGCGTCAGCGCCGAGACCAGCGCGCTCGGATCCTCGAGCACGTCGAACGCGTGCAGATCGGCCTCGAGCTCGAAGCGCCGCGACAGCCAGCCGACCGCCGCGAACCACAGCGCGAGCACCGGCGCGAGCCCGAGCAGCGACCACCACTCGTCGCCGGGCAGCAGGGTCTCGACCACCCAGCCGCCGCCGACGAGCAGCGCGACCGTGACCGCGGCGAGCGCGAGCAGGTGGTGGCGCGCCGCGTGCCCGATCTCGTGCGCGTAGACCGCGCACAGCTCGCGCACCGACAACTGCTGGAGCAGCGCGTCGGTGAACACGACGACGCGCGTGCGCGGCGTCAGACCGAGGATCGCCGCGTTCGCCATGCGCAGGCCGGTGCGCCACTCGACGAGCTCGCGGCAGCGAAAGCGCGCGCGCTGCGCGACGAGCGCGAATTGCTCGCGCAGCGGTTCGTCCGCGAGCGGCCGCGCGTCCATCGCGCGGCGCAGCAGGAACGGCGCGGCGAGCAGCATCACGCCGACGACGAGCGCCGCGTGCAGCGCGCCGAGCACGCCGACCTGGCCGACGCGCACGCGCCACGCTTCGTCGAAGCCGACCAGCAGCATCAGCACGTACAACAGCGCGAGCGGCGCGAGCGCCATCGCGCGCATCCTGAGCTCGAACGCGCGGATCGCGCCGACGTGCGCGCGCGTGGCGGCGCGCGCGCGCGACTGCGCCTCGACCGAGGCGAGCTCGAACGCGAGCCACGGCAGCAGCGCGAGCGCGAGGCTCGCGCGCGGCCACACGCCGTCGGCGAAGAGCTCGCCGCCGACGCGGGTCGCGAAGCGGAGCCAGCCGCAGGTGAGCGCGAGCCCCGCGAAGACCACGACCGCCGAGTGGCGCAGCAGCTCGAGCAGGAATCCCCCGAGCGCGTGTCGGCCGCCGAGGTACGCGCGCCGCGCCAGTCGCGACAGCAGGTACGGCGCGCACAGCCCCGCGGCGATCCACCACGGGCTCGCGAGATCGAAGCCGCGGTCGTGGCGGTGCAACTGCTCGCCGCCGATCGCGACGAGCAGCGCGAGCGCGGCGTGGACGAGGTGCTGGATCCCCACGGGCGGCGCTTTCGCGCTAGCCGGTCGCCACGCCGAGCACGCGCGTCAAGCCGTCGCGCAGCGCGCGCTCGATCATCGAGCTCGGCACGAAGGCCGGCGCCTCGACGAGCTCGACCTCGATCGCGCCGGAGACCGAACGCCAGCGCGCCTTGGCCGGACCGAACGGCGTGTCCTTCGCGACGACGCCGCCGAGCCCGTCCGCGTCGTCGGACGTTGCGACGCCCTTCTCGACCGCGAGCGCCTTGAGCCGTCGCGCGGCCTCGTCGACCGCCAGCGGATGCTCGTGCCGCCACATCGCGCTCATGCGCGAACCTCGACGCGCGCGCTCATGCGCGTGCCTTCACGCGAGCGCTCATACGCCGACCTGGAGGCGCGGATCCTCGATGCGCTCGATCGATCCGGTCAGCCACAGCACGCCGCGGTCGTCGCGCTCGACGAGCAGCCAGCCGCCGGGAATCGCGACCTCGACCGGCGATTGCACGCGCCCCTGCAGGATCGCGGCGAGCGCGGCCGCGCACGCGCCGCTGCCGCACGACGCGGTCTCGCCGACGCCGCGCTCCCACACGCGCATCGCGAGCTGGTGCCCGCTCGGTGCCGCGAACTCGACGTTCGTGCCGTGCGGGAAGCCCGCGTGCGATTGCAGCGCCGTGCCGACCGCGGCGACCGGCGCGGTGGCCGGATCGTCGACGAAGAACACGCAGTGCGGATTGCCGAGATCGACGATCACCGCGCTGTGGCGCCACATCGCGCCCGCCGCCTCGACGGCGATCTCGCGCGTCTCGACGTGGCGCGGCACGCCGAGCTCGACGCGCGCCGACCACTGGTCGTTCGGCTTGCGCAGCACCTTGATCGCGCGGCGGCCGACGTCGCTCTCGATGTCGAACTCCTCGGCCGCGACGTGGCCGCGCTCGACGACGAAGCGTCCGACGCAGCGCATGCCGTTGCCGCACATCTCCGCGCGCGAGCCGTCGGCGTTCCACACCTGCATGCGGCACGCGCCGCCGCTCACGGGTCGGCCGACGAGCAGCATGCCGTCGAGCACGCCGCCCTGGCACAGCTCGCGCGCGGCGGCGGCCGGGTCGTCCGGCCAGTCGCCCGCGAAGCCGTCGACCAGCGCGAAGCGATTGCCGGTCGCGGAGAGGAACGCGATGTTCATGCAGAGCTCGCCGCGCCGGTGCCCGACCTCCGACCGCGTCAGCGCGTCGAGCGGCGATCGATCAACGATCGAGACGCGCCGACAGCTTCGCGGTGTTCTTGAAGTGCACCTTCGCGACGCGAGAGAGCTTATCAAACCCGTGCAACTCGACGTACCGCAGCGCGGAGTCGTCGGCCGGGCGGCCGGCGCCCTTGTGCAGGTCGACGCCGCACTCTTCCGACAGCGCGTCCATCCGCGCGAGGAACTCGTCGCGCGCGATGATGCTCGCGGCGGCGACCGCCGCTTCCTCTTCGCCGCGCGGGCGCTGTTCGAGCGCGATCTCGAGGCCCGCGAGCTCGCGCTGCATGAGCGAGGCGTCCGCGAACTGGTCGACGAGCACGCGCAGCTTCTCCTTCGACGCGGCGGCGCGCTCCGCCGAAGTGCTCGCGACGAGCGCGCGGATCGCCTTCGCGTGCAGCGCGGCGAGCACGCGGTTGACGTTCGGCGTCTTCGCGTGCGCGGCGTTGTACGCCGGCGGGTCCAGCACTTCGACGGCGTGCGGGTAGCGCGTGCGCAGCGCGCCGGCGAGCTTGCGGATCGTGTCGTCGGACAGCGTCTTCGAGTCGCCGATGCCGCCCGCTCTCAGTTTCGGGCCGTCGCCGGCCGGGACGAACACGCACGCGACGACGAGCGGGCCGAGGTAGTCGCCCTTGCCGCACTCGTCGCTGCCGGCGAGGTCGACGTCGTCGCGCTTGGCCGCCGCGGCGCCGGATCCGGCGCGCAGCGCATCGACGCCGCCGGCGGCGAGCACGTGCTCGCCGATGTGCGCGCGGACGATGGCTGCAGGATCGACGGCCTGCACGACGAGCTTGCCCGACTCGTAGTGCGTGACCGTCGCACCGCTCGTGCGCGCCGCGAAGTGCGCGTACGGCGCCGAGCGCATCTCCCAACCGGCGCGGTCGAGTGCGGTGCGGAGCGCGCGACCTGCGGTCGCGTCGAGCTTGAGTACGAGCGTTTGCTGCGCCATCGGAGGAAACACCTTAGCAGCGGCGCGGTGCCGACTGCGCGCTCATCGACTCACGTCGGTTCAGCGGGTTCGTCGTCGAGAGCCTCGAGCAACAACGGAACACTGGGTGAGACGTGCTGACGCAGACACCGCGGATGGCAGCAGAGTGACTGCGCCGCGCGCGGCTCGCTCATCAATTGAACCGCGAGCTCGACGGCGTGCTCGCGAGCGAGCGACGCGCCGCAGAAGCAGCACACGACTCTCCAGCTTCCAGTGTCCGCCGCTGTGCGCATGTTCAATCGCCCCGCCTCTCGAACTTCCACTCCGCGGAGCGCGCGACCCAATCGCCTGATGGCCGTCGGTGCACAGTCACCCGGACCCGGAGCTCTCCGTCGTCGAGCCACACCTCCTCGCCATCGCGCAGTAGGCCTTCGAACGTGCGAAGACTCGCCACGCTGCCGACACAGGTGAGCGGCAGCTCTCCGCTCGTATCGAAGTCGTTGAAATCGGCGTAGACGGTCTTCACGGGTCCCCGAAAACCGAGGATCAGCGACAGTTGTCCGCGCGGAGCGGCGCACACCTCGCCGTGCGCCGCGTGACGCGCACTGCCGTTTGCTGCGCCATCGGAGGGGCGATACGGTAGCAACCCCGCTTTCGCGCGCACATCGCGCGAGCGTGCCGCGCCGAACGCCCAGCTCCCCCACTCCCTTGCCCAAGATCCACGACACCATCCTCGAAGCGATCGGCAACACGCCGATGGTCCGCCTGCAGAAGATCGGCAAGCAGACCGGCTGCGAGATCCTCTGCAAGTGCGAGTACTTCAACGCCGGCGGCTCCGTGAAGGACCGCATCGGCCGCCGCATGCTCGAGGAAGCGCAGCGCAAGGGCCGCATCAAGCCCGGCGACACGCTGATCGAGCCGACCAGCGGCAACACCGGCATCGGCCTCGCGCTCGCCGCCGCGATCTACGGCTACCGGATGATCATCACGATGCCCGAGAAGATGAGCCGCGAGAAGCAGCTCGTCCTCGAAGCGCTCGGCGCCGAGATCATCCGCACGCCGACCGAAGCCGCGTGGGACGCGCCGCAGAGCCACATCGGCGTCGCGAAGCAGCTGCAGAAGATCCTGCCGAACGCGCACATCCTCGATCAGTACGGCAACCCGGACAATCCGCTCGCGCACTACCACGGCACCGCGGAAGAGATCCTCGAGCAGACCGACGGCAAGTTCGACTTCCTCGTCGCGACCGCCGGCACGGGCGGCACGATCGCCGGCGTCGCGAAGAAGCTGAAGGAGAAGATGCCGCACGTGCGCATCGTCGGCGTCGACCCCGTCGGCTCGATCCTCGCCGGCCCCGGTCCGATCGGCACGTACAAGGTCGAGGGCATCGGCTACGACTTCATCCCCGACGTGCTCGACCGCTCGCTCGTCGACGAGTGGATCAAATCGCGCGACGCCGAGTCGTTCCAGTACGCGCGCCGCCTGATCCGTCAGGAAGGCCTGTTGTGCGGCGGGAGCTCGGGTTCCGCGGTGTGGGCCGCCGTCGAGATCGCGAAGAAGTACGGGCCGGGCAAGCGCATCGTCACGATCCTGCCCGACTCGATCCGCAACTACATGACGAAGTTCCTCGACGAGCACTGGATGCGCGAGAACGGCTTCGCCGAGCAGGGCTGGGAGACCACGACGGTCTCCGACGTGCTGCGGCGCCTCGGCAATCGCAAGGTGCATGTGACGTCGAGCTCGGAGACGGTCGCCGACGCGGTGATGCAGATGAAGGAGCACGGCATCAGTCAGCTCCCCGTCGTCGACGACGGCATGGTCGTCGGCATCGTCACCGAGGCGGACCTGTTGTCGAAGCTCGTCGAGGATCGCGCATCGCTCGCGAGCTCGGTGGCCGAGGTGATGTTCCGCAAGGTGCACACGGTGCGGCCCGAGGACGACGCGGGTCAGCTGACGAAGCTGTTCGCGGACGGGCTGATCGGCCTGGTCGTCGACAACGGCGGCAAGCTGCTCGGCATCGTGACGAAGATGGACCTCGTCGACTTCCTGACGAAGCCCGTCAAGAAGTAGCGCGCCCGCGAGCGCGTTCGTTCGGCTGTGCGGGACTCGCTACGCTCGCGCGATGCGACCGCTGCGGTATTCCATCAACGTCACCTTGGACGGGTGCTGCGATCACCGGGAAGGCGTCCCGGACGAAGAGCTGCATCGCCACGCGGTCGAGAACCTCGACCGCGCCGACGCCCTCCTGTTCGGCCGCGTCACCTATCAGATGATGGAGTCGGCGTTCCGGCCGGCGTGGACGGGTGAGTGGCCCGCCTGGATGGAGCCCTTCCGCCGCACGATCGACGCGGCGAAGAAGTACGTCGTGTCGAGCACGCTGCAGCGAGTCGATTGGAACGCGGAGCTCGTGCGCGGCGATCTGGCGACGGCCGTTCGGCAACTGAAGCGCGAGCCGGGCAAGGGACTGTTCGTCGGAGGCGTGAAGCTCCCGCTCGCGTTGGCGGAGTTGGATTTGATCGACGAGTACGAGTTCGTCGTGCAGCCGAGGCTCGTGGGCCACGGGCCGACGTTGTTCGCCGGGCTGTCGAAGCGCGTCGAACTGAGGCTCGTGAGCCGGCTGGAGTTCGGATCGGGCGCCGTGGCCATGCGCTACGAACCGCGGCGGTAGCCGCGGCGGCCAGCCTCGGTCCGCGTCAGGACGCCGCGGCGTCGGTGCGCGGCTCGGGCGTGAGCTCGCTCGCCGCCGCGCGCTCGGCGGCCGCGGCGAACTCCGCCGGCGCCGCGCGCAAGCGCGACAGCTGCACGCGCAACACCTCGCGCAGCGAGAGCACGCCGACCCACGCGAAGCCCCAGAAGAACAGCGCGAGGAACGGCAGCGTCCCCCACAGCCGCTCGCCCGTCGCGCGCCACAGCGCGAACGCGACCCAAGCGGCGACGACGAGCTCGATGCCGGGCAGTCCCTTCAGCATCGAGCGATAGCCGCGCCCGCCACGCGCGTTGCCGCGCTTGGGCGTGCGCACGAACGTGCCGGTGCCGCCGAACCAGCCCTCGAACACCGCGAGGGTCTGCGCGACGCTCATGCCGATGCCGAGCGCGATCGCGGACGGCACGTCGAGCACGCGCTCGAGCACCGTGCGGCCGACCGCGCGCTGCCCGACCGCGTAGAACACCGCGACCGACAGCGTGCTCGCGCAGAACATCGCCGCGTGCGCCCACCACGGCAGCGCCTCGATCGCCGGCAGCGCGAGCGGCACGCACAGGACGAGCGCGAGCACGAGCGGGTAGCCGATGTTCCCGGTCAGGTGCGCGGTCGCCTCGAGCTTGTTGCGCAGCGGCACGGGCGCGCGCCAGATCTCGACGAGCAGCTTGCGCGCGACCTGCACCGAGCCCTTCGCCCAGCGGTGTTGCTGCGACTTGAACGCGAGGATGTCGGGCGGGAGCTCGGCCGGCGCGACGACCTCGGGCCGATAGTCGAAGCGCCAGCCGGCGAGCTGCGCGCGGTACGACAGGTCGAGGTCCTCGGTCAGCGTGTCGTGCTGCCAGCCGCCCGCATCCGCGATCGCGCTCTTGCGCCACAGCCCGGCGGTGCCGTTGAAGTTGAAGTACAGACCTTGCGTGTGCCGCACGCGGTGCTCGAGCGCGAAGTGACCGTCGAGCAGCGTCGCCTGCGCGCGCGTGAACATCCCGTCGCAGCGGTTCTCGTGACCCCAGCGCGCCTGCGCCATCGCGACGCGCGGATCGGCGAAGCACGGCAGCAGTCGGCGCAGGAAGTCCGGCTCGGGCACGAAGTCGGCGTCGAAGATCGCGACGAGCTCGCCGCGCGCGCTCGCCAGGCCCGCGGCGAGCGCGCCGGCCTTGAAGCCGGTGCGGTCGTCGCGCCGCAGCACCTTCGCGTCGATGCCCTGCGCGACGAGCGCGGCGACTTCGCGGTCGACGATCGCCCGCGTCTCGTCGGTCGAGTCGTCGAGCACCTGGATCTCGAAACGCTCGCGCGGGTGGTCGAGCCGCGCGGCCGAGCGGATCAGGCGCGCGGCGACCGTGCGCTCGTTGTAGATCGGCAGCTGGACCGTCACGTACGGCGCGTCGGCCGCGGCGGTCGCATCGGCCGCGTCGCTCTGCGCGGCCGCGCTCGCGCTCGTCCACGCACGGAAGCGGAACACGAACCACAGGCGGTGCAGGCCATAGACGGCGAGCACTCCCAACAGCACCAAATACACGACGAAGGTGGCTTCGGACACGGCGAGACGCCCAGGGGGAGCGGATTGTAGGGCGCGCCGTCGGAGTCCTGCTACCGGGCAATCCCGCTCAGGCGTCGAACAGGCCGACCTGACCCTCGGGTCGCGTCGCGCTCGCAAGGTGCGGATACGCGTCGACGAGCGCGCGCGGCGCGGGCACCGGCTGACCGCGCAGCGCGAACAGCAGTTCGAGCGCGTTCGCGACCGCCTTCCCCGTGTAGTGATTGTTCGCGACGACGATCGCCTCGCCGTGCGCGGCCGCGAGTCGCTCGGCCGTGCGCGCGAGCGGCGCGAGCTCGGCGGGCGCGTACAGATAGTCGTACTTCTGGTCGCGGTGCGCGCCGCGATCGAACCACGCGTCGCGATTGCGGCCGTGCAGCCGCAGGTAGCCGAGCGGCGCGCGCATCGACCAGGCCTGCGGCGGATGGTCGTTCGCCGCGGGCAGGTCGATCGTCGCGACACCGACGCCATGCGCTTCGAGCTCGGCCAGCACCGCGGGCACGAACCACGAGCGATGGCGCAGCTCGAGCACGAGCGTCGCGTCGCGCATGCGCTCGGCGAGCCAGCCGACCCACGCGCGCTCGCGCGGACCGGCGTGGAACGAGTGCGCGAACTGCGCGAGCCACGCGCGCAACAGACCCCGCGAGGAGAGCGGATCGAGCGAGCGGCGCAGCGCGTCGACGCGCGCGTCGCGCTCGCGCTCGCCGAGCGCGGCCCACTCGTGCGTGAGCCCGCGCTCGACCTTCGCGGTGAACACGAGGCCGGGGCACTCGCGCGCGCTCGCCGCCCAGCGCTCGGCGTTGCGCGCGTCGGGGATCGCGTAGAAGCTCGAATTGATCTCGAGCACGTCGACGTAGCGACCGAGGAAGCGCACCGCGTCGAAACCGCGCGGCAGCGGCTTCGGATACACCGGCCCCTCCCAGTCGGCGTACGACCAGCCGGCGACGCCGACGCGGATCATGCGCGCGCTCGTCCGTCGCGCGTCTCTGCTTCCCACGCGACGCGCTCGCTCTCGGGCCAGTCGAGCGGCACGCCGAGCTCGCGCGCGGCGCGCACCTCGGCCGCGAGCAGTCGCACGCGCAACTGCTCGGTCGCGGCGACGAGATCCGCCTCGCTCGCGCTGCGCGGCACGCGGATCGGCTCGCCGTACGCCATCGCGACGCGCGCGCGCGGCCGCGGGATCGTGAACGCGTCCCAGCTCGACAGGCGCCACGCGCTGTCGGTCGCGAATCCGATCGGCAGGATCGGGAAGCCCGTCGCGCGCGCCATCCACGCGAGCCCGGGATTGACCGCGTGGCGCGGACCGCGCGGACCGTCGGGCGTCACGACGACCGTGCCGCCCTCGCGCAGTTCGCCGAGCATCTCGCGCAGCGCGCGCGCGCCGCCGCGGCTCGACGAACCGCGGATCACCTGGAAGCCGAACTTGAGCAGCAGCGGTTTGACGAGCGCGCCGTCGTCGCTGTGCGAGACGAGCACCGCGTGCGAGCGATCGCGGTGGTGTTCGAGCCCGAGCAGCATGCGGCCGTGCCACAGCGCGTAGAGACGACCGGGCGCATCGACGCACGCGCGCTCGCGCTCCGCGTCGAGCACGGTGAAGCGCCAGCTGCGCGCGAGCACGCCGAGCGTCGCAGGCGCGAGCCACGGCACGAGCCAGCTGCCGGCGCGGCGGCGCAGTCGCTTGTAGCGACGGCGCAGCGACGTCTTCGGCTTGCGCGCCGCGGGCCCGGAGCTGCTCATCGCGAGCATTGTGTCCGCGCGAGCCGCACACGGCCACGCCGTGCGCAAAACACTCGCGGGGCTGCTGCGCGCGCGCAGCGCTCGCGTGGCGAGCGTGCGTCGATGCGACGCGCGGTGCGGATGCGTCGCCGCGAATCGCGGCGCGTCAGCGCACGGGCGGCGCGTTCACGTCGTCGCCCGCGCCGGATTGATCGACGCCGTCGGCGCCGATCGACCACAGGCGGTAGCGCGCGCCGTTCTCGATGAGCTCGTAGCGGAGTCCGTGCCCCCATCCGTCGTTCGGCAGGCTGCCCGAGCTCAGGTAGCCGCTCGGATAGTTCGCGCTGCCGACCGTCAGATCGCTCAACGCGCCCGCGTACTTGCCCGTGTCGTTCTTGTAGACGGCGAGCGCGCCGCGCACCTGGCGCAGCGCGACGTTCGTGAGCTCCGCCGGCGGCGGCGTCGCGGGAGCGGGCGCGACGCGAACTTCGCCGTCGACCGCTTCGGCTTGCTCGCCGTCGCTCGGCATGTCGATCGGCGCGCGCGAAACGAGCTGGCCGACCGCGCCAATCGCGCCGACCAGGAACAGCGGCGTCTCGGGCCCGAACGAGCCGCGCGTCGTCGTGTAGGCCCAGCCGTCGCGCAGTTCGGTGCGGCTCGCGCTCGGCGTGAAGTACTTCGCGAGCAGCTCGCGCTTCGGCAGCTTCGAGAGATCGACGGGGATGTCGTCGCCGCCGAACATCTTCGCCGCGTTGGTCGCGATCGCGAGCACGTCGCTGACGATCGCGACGTAGTCGACGTGCGAGGCCGAGCTCGCGCCGCCGAGATCCTTCTGCGAGCTCGCGACCGCGGCGTGCAGCTCGCCCTTCGCTTCCTTGCGGCGCTTGATCTCGTCCTTGAGCGGCGTCGGCGACGTCGAGATGAGCAGCTGCCCGTCGAGCACGCACAGCGCGGGTTGGATCGGGATCGGAATCGGCATGTCGGCGTTGTCGCCGAGCGAGATCGTCGTGATCGGGACGTCGCGATACGGACGCGTGTTGACCTTCGCGCCGGACTCGACGAGCGAACCCGGCAGCAGCGCGCCGAGGTGCTCGACGCTCGCGGTGAACACCGCGGGGTCGCGCAGCGGAACGACGGCGACGACCGGCGGCAGCCCGATCGCCTTCCACGGCATCGCGTAGACGGCCGCCGTGCTGCCGAAGTTCTGGAACAGCGCCTTGTCGAGTCGCACGTGCGCCGAGCGCTCGATCGACGCGAGCCACTCCTCGGCGCTCTGACCGTTCTGCTGGCCGAGCAGCGCGAACAGTTGCGCGCCGATCGCGGGCCCGTCGATGCTCGTGACCCAGTACGCGTTCGCGCTCGCGGGGATCGCCTGCAGCACCGCGGCGTCGATCGGCGTGCGACCGAGCAGTGCGCTGAATCCGCTCGTCGGCGCGGGCTCGACGGAGAGCGCGCGGAACTGCTTGCCGTCGAACTCGGTGCGCCACGCGCACTCGCTGTGCGCCTTCGGCTCGCTGCCCGTCGACGGCAGCATGTCGATCAGCGCGGCGAACGGCGAAGCGCCGCCGGCGCTGCCGAGGCTGCCGAGCGCGCCTGCGAATCCGCCGATGAGTTCCAGCCATCCTGCGGCCTGGTAGCCGAGCCACACGACGCGCTCGCGCGGCTCACCGAGGCGCGCGTGCGCGCTCTCGAGCACCGAGCGCGCGCCGGCGCTGCTGCGGCCGTTGCTGCGCATGCGAGCGAGCACGTCGGCGTGCGCGACGTTGCCCTCGCCGATCACGAGCGTCGCGCCGTCGACGTCGAGCCACGCCGGCAGTCCGGAGACTTCGAACGCGCGCTCGCCGTCCGGTCCGGGGATTCCGACTTCGCCGCGCGTCGAGAGCGCGGCGAGCAGCGTGTCGTGCAGCGCCGTCGCGTTCGCTTCCGACGCGAAGCGCAGCGCGATCGTCACGCCGAACGCGTCGCTGACGATCGGCTTCAGCGCGTTCATCCGATCGGCGTCGACCGTCACGTCGGTCGCATCGGCGCCGCCGCCGGGCGCGCCGTCCGCACCGAGGCTCGTCAGCGTGAACTGCTGCGTGCCCGCGTCGACCGAGTAGACGAACTCGCGTCCCCACGGGTCGCGCACGGCCGCTCCTTCCGCGTCGGCGAGATCCGCGAGCCG
>SCVU01000014.1 GCA_004296785.1 Planctomycetota bacterium | reverse complement strand
CGCAGCGGGCGGTGAGGAGGAACTCGCCGTCGGCGACGGACACGACGGTTCGATCGGGTTCGATCGCTCGATCCGGTTCGATCACTCGATTGGGTTCGGTCGCTCGACGTCGTTCAGCGGCTCGACCTCTTCGGTCGCCGCCTCGCTCCGGTCGACCGGCGAGCTCTCCCGCGGCGCGCCCTTCGATCTCAACGTGCCTCTCGATCTCGACCGGCGTGTCGAGTCCGCGCGCCCGTCGAAGGTCCTCGCGCGGCTCGCCTTTCACTCCGCGGCTCGGAGGGGCGCGTCCGCGCGCCCCTCCGAGCCGCGGAGTCACGCGGCCGTCCTCGGCCGCGTCAGTCGCGCGCGAAGCGCGCGACCCTACCTGCTCCCTCGATTGCCCCCTCCACCGCCGCTAGACTCTCCAGTTCTCGCTCCGCGCCTTTCCGGCATGCTGACCCCCTACATCCCGATCCTGATCCTGTTCGTCCTCGCCGCGGGTTTCGCGGTCACGAACATCGGTCTGTCCGAGCTCCTCGGCCGGATGCGCCCGAGCATCGGCAAGGCCGACGCGTACGAGTGCGGCATGTCGGTCCAGGGCAGCGCGCGCATGCGCCTGTCGATCCACTTCTACCTCGTCGCCGTGCTCTTCATCCTGTTCGACGTCGAGTCGCTGTTGCTCGTCCCGTGGGCGGTGGCGGCGCGCTCGTTCCAGGCCGCGGGC
Organism: Planctomycetota bacterium; assembly: GCA_004296785.1. GTDB lineage: Bacteria > Planctomycetota > UBA1135 > UBA1135 > GW928-bin9. The sequence continues at coordinate 1,732 of SCVU01000014.1, read as the reverse complement.
GTCGGCGGCTTCGTGCTGGCCGAGGTCGCGGCGTTCGTCGCCGTGCTGGGCCTCGGCCTCGCTTGGGTGTGGAAGAAGGGTGGGCTCGACTGGGATCGCTGATCCCGAGCGTTTCAACATGGCCGTGCTCCAACCCGTGCAGGACCAGGCCGCCGGCGACGGCTTTTTCGCCACGCGCGTCGACGCGCTGATCAACTGGGGCCGCAAGAACAGCTTGTGGCCGATGCCGCTGGGACTCTCGTGCTGCGGCATCGAGCTGATGGCGATGATCGGCCCGAAGTTCGACATCGCGCGCTTCGGCGCGGAAGCCGCGCGCTTCAGCCCGCGGCAGTGCGATCTGCTCGTCGTCGCGGGCACGCTGACGTGGAAGATGGCGCAGGCGTGCCGGACGATCTACGACCAGATGCCCGACCCGAAGTGGGTCATCGCGATGGGCGTGTGCTCGAGCTCGGGCGGCATGTACGACTCGTACGCGGTCGTGCAGGGCGTCGACTCGATCCTGCCGGTCGACGTGTACGTACCCGGCTGTCCGCCGCGGCCGGACGCGGTGATCGACGCGATCCTGAAGCTGCAGAAGCGCATCGAACGCGAGCAACCGCTCAAGCGCGTCTTCGCGCTGCCCGACCACGTCGTCGAGCAGGGCAGCGGCGCCTGGTTGCGCGCGCCCAATCGCGGCGTCCCGCACAGCGCGAACGATCTGCACCCGCACGATCCGCGCGCCCGCCGCGCGATCGAGCGCCTCGAGTCGCGCGGGCCCGCTGATGCGCGCGGAGGCCGGGCGTGAGCACGCCGGCCCAACCGCTGCTGCCGTCCGAGAACGTGCAGAACGCGCTGCAGGGACTCGCCTGCGAACTGTCGGTGGGCCGCGACGGCAGCGCGACCGTCGTGCTCGCGCGCGAGCTCGTGCACGATGCGCTGGCGCGCCTGCGCGACCGCGCGGGCTTCGAACAGTGCACGCTGGTCACCGCGGTCGACCACCTGATGGACGAGACGCAGGCCAGCGCCGCGCACGAGCGCTACGAGGTCGTGTGGCAGCTGTTGTGCACGACGCGCGTGCTCGGCGGCCGCGCCGAGCGCGTGCGACTGCGCGCGCGCGTGCCCGAGAGCGATGCGCGCGTCGCGTCGTGCGTCGACCTGTGGCCCGGCGCCGCGTACGCCGAGCGCGAGTGCTTCGACATGTTCGGCATCCGCTTCGACGGGCACGCGGGGCTCAAGCGCCTGCTGATGCCCGAGGAGTACGAGCACTACCCGCTGCGCAAGGACTTCCCGCACGAGGGCATCGAGCCCGACAAGCTCTACCGCGCGTGGGACCGCGCGCGCCGCGCGGCCGATCCGAGCGCCGCTCCCGCGCACGCGCCGGCGTCCAATCCCGCCCCCGACCCCGCTTTCAGGCGCGCATGAGCCCGGTCCACACCTTCGAGTACTCCGCGGGCACGTCGCCGGAGGAGCTGGCGACCGAGCTGCACGACGATCCGGTGCACGGCGAGCTGATGCGGCTCAACATGGGCCCGCAGCACCCGGCGACGCACGGCGTGCTGCGCATCGTCGTCGACCTCGACGGCGAGACGATCCGCGGCTGCGAGCCCGTCGTCGGCTACCTGCACCGCGGCAAGGAGAAGAGCTGCGAGAGCCTCGGCTGGGCGAAGTTCTTCCCGCACACCGACCGGCTCGACTACGTGCAGCCGCTGATGAACAACGTCGGCTACGCGCTCGCGCTCGAGACGCTGGCCGG
>SCVU01000797.1 GCA_004296785.1 Planctomycetota bacterium | reverse complement strand
GCGGAACAGCAAGTACAGCAGCACCGCGATGACGCCGTACAGCACGAAGAGGTGGATCTGGTGCACCTCCTTCGCCAGGCGGTCGCGCTGGTCGCCGAGCAGCTTCCCGAGGTAGATCGACGCGGGAACCGTCAGCGCCGCGCCGATGAAGTCGAGCAGCAGGAACCGCCAGTACGAGGTGCCCATCGCGCCGGCGAGGAAGTACCCCGGCATGCGCAGGCCCGCGACGAAGCGGCACGAGAACACCGCCTTGTTGCGGTGGTTCGCGTAGCGCTTCTCGAACTTCGCGAAGCGCTCGGGGTGCAGCACGCGCGAGATCCAGCCGATGCGCAGCAGCGACAGTCCGTAGCGGCGCCCGAGCAGGAACGGGATCGAGTCGCCGCCGAGGATCGCGACCATGCAGACCGCGGTGACCGGCCAGAAGCCGACGTAGCCGCCGTGCAGCAGCACGCCCGAGCCGATCAGCGAGATCTCCTCCGGCAGCGGCAGTCCGAGGCCGCACGCGAGCAGCAGCAGGAAAGGCCCCCAGTAGCCGAACTCGCCGAAGAACTCGATCACCCGGTCGAGGATGCCGGGAGCGCTTTCGGTGAGCACGAGCAGCACGCGCGCGCAGGATAGCACGCGCGCTGCGCGCCGCGACGGCGGCGTTGAATCCGCCGGCGCGGCGGGAGTAGGCTGGCCGACCTGCGAGGGAGACTCCGCCGGCGCGCGACGCCGGCGGCAGTCCGAAGGACATGCTGACCCAAGAGCTCGTCTACATCGGTTGCGCTGTCGCCGGCGGTACGGTTCTGGTGATCCAGACCGCGCTGCTCGCGTTCGGCATCGGCGACGGTCACGACGCCGCGCACGACCTGCACCCCGAGGACGTCGGGCCCGGTCACGGCGACACGCACGAGACGAGCGGCTCGTTCCAGCTGCTCTCGGTCCGCACGCTCGTCGCGTTCCTGACGTTCTTCGGCCTCGGCGGCTGGTGGGCGTGCGAGCGCGGCTGGAACGGCTGGCAGGTCGCGCTGTTCGCACTGGCCTGCGGCATGTCCGTCGGACTGATCGTCGCCTGGGCGCTGACGCTGCAGCGCAGGCTCAACAGCGAGGGCAACGTGCGCCCCGAGAACGCGATCGGCAAGACCGCCAGCGTCTACCTGCGCATCCCCGGCAATCGCGCCGGCGCGGGCAAGATCACGCTGGCCGTGCAGGGTCGCACCGCCGAGTTCAACGCGATGACCGACGGCGAAGACCTTCCGACCGGCACGCCGGTGCTCGTGCTCTCGCAGCTCACTTCCGACACCTTCGTCGTCGCCCGCGTCGGCCGCGAGAGCGGCCTCAGCTGATCCGCGTCCACGCCATGAACAACTCCGTCCTGCTCGCCCAAGGCATCCCCGGCTTGGGCGACGAATCGATCGCCCTGTTCGGCGTCATCGCCGCCGTCCTGATCGGCTTCGGCTTCGTGATGATGATCGTGCGGCGCTACAAGCGCTGCCCGTCGAACAAGGTGCTCGTGATCTACGGCAAGGTCGCCAGCGGGCGCGCCGCGCGCACGCTGCACGGCGGCGGCTCGTTCGTGTGGCCGCTGATCCAGTCCTTCGACTGGCTCGACCTCGATCCGATGCAGATCGAGATCCCGCTGCAGGGCGCGCTGTCGATCGAGAACATCCGCGTGAACGTGCCGAGCGTGTTCACCGTCGCGATCGGCACCGAAGAAGAGGTGATGACGAACGCGGCGATCCGCCTGCTCGGCCTCGACAAGCCGCTGATCGTGCGCCAGGCCGAGGACATCATCTTCGGCCAGCTGCGCCAGGTGATCGCGTCGATGCGGATCGAGGACATCAACCGCGACCGCGACATGTTCCTCGAGCGCGTGCAGAGCTCGCTCGAGCCCGAGCTCAAGAAGATCGGCCTCGTGCTGATCAACGTGAACATCAAGGACATCACGGACGAGTCCGGCTACATCGAGGCGATCGGCCGCAAGGCGGCCAGCACCGCGGTGCAGCAGGCGATGATCGACGTCGCCGAGCAGGAGAAGAAGGGCTCGATCGGCGTGGCCGAGGCCGAGCGCGAGCGCGCGATCAACGTCGCCAACGCGGAGAAGCTGCGCGAGATCGGCACGAAGGAAGCCGAGCGCGAGA
>SCVU01000796.1 GCA_004296785.1 Planctomycetota bacterium | reverse complement strand
GACAAGCTCGAGGGCCTCGGCCCGTCGGTCGCCGTCGAGGGCAAGGGCGGCGGTTCGCACCCGCGCTCGACGGTCGCGACGACCACCGAGATCCACGATCACCTGCGCGTGCTGTGGGCGCGCGCGGCCGAGCCGCGCTGTCCCGACCACGACGAGCCGCTGCGCGTCGAGGACGCGAGCGCGCTCGCCAAGCGCCTGATCGCCGCGCGCGACGGCGCGAAGGTCTGGATCAGCGCGCCGCTCGTCGACGCCAGGTCGTGGAGCGCGGGCGGTGCGGCGCGTTGGAGCGAAACGCTGGCGGCGTGGCTCGCCGCCGGCTGGACCCGCGCGCTCGTCGACGGCGTCGAGACGAAGCTCGTCGCGGGCATGGCGGCGCCGCGCTTCGAGCAGGGCATCGAGCTCGTCGTCGACCGGCTCGCGCTCGCCAAGGACCAGCGCGCGCGCGCGGCCGAGGCGATCGAAGCGGCGGCCGCGCTCGCCGACGGCCGCGTGCGCGTGCGCGGCGCGGACGGCGTCCCGGTCGACCACAGCCTGCACGGCGCGTGCGCGCGCTGCGGCTTCCGGCTCGACGAGCCGCTCGAGCCGCGCCACTTCTCGTTCAACACGCACACCGGCGCGTGCCCGACCTGCGACGGCCTCGGCGAGACGTGGCGCTGCGAGGAGGATCTGCTGATCGACGCGCCGCAGTTGCCGCTGTTGCCGCGCGACCCCGAGCTGCCGAGCGCGATCGGCGGCAAGCTCGCGCGCTACCTGCTCAAGGGCAAGGGCTACCACGAGCACCTGCTGCGCACCGTCGCGCGCGAGCACAAGCTGAATCTCGCGCAGCCGTTCGCGGCGCTGTCGAAGTCGGAGCGCGAGCTCGTCGCGCGCGGCGTCGGCGCGAAGCCCGCGTACCGCGTGAAGATCGAGAAGGCCGGCGACACGTTCGCGCTCGAGGAGAGCTTCCAGGGCGCGTGGCCCGGGCTGTGCGGCCACGTCGAGACGTGGCACGCGAAGTCGGAGGATCCGCTGTGGCGCGCGACGCTCGAGCGCGTGATGCGCCGCGCCGCGTGTCCTTCGTGCGCCGGCGAGCGCCTCGCGCCAGGACCGCGCAGCGCGGCGCTGGCCGGCTGGCGGCTGCCGCAGCTGTCGAAGCTCGACGTGACCGCGGCGCGCGCGGCGTTGGCCGCGATCGGCGCGAAGCTCAATCCCGCGCAGCGCCAGGGCGTCGGCGCAGTGCTCGCCGAACTCGAGTCGCGCCTCGCGCTGCTCGAGCGCGTCGGCCTCGGCTATCTCGCGCTCGATCGCTCGTCGGGCACGCTGTCGGGCGGCGAAGCGCGGCGCGTGCGCCTCGCCAGCGCGCTCGGCACGCAGCTCGTCGGCGTCTGCTACGTGCTCGACGAACCGACCGTCGGCCTGCACCCGCGCGACATCGATCGGCTGTGCGGCGCGCTCGAAGCGCTGCGCGATCTCGGCAACACCGTCGTCGCGGTCGAGCACGACGAGGAGCTGATGCGGCGCGCCGACTGGATCGTCGAGATGGGGCCGGGCGCCGGACGCCTCGGCGGCCGCGTCGTGTACAGCGGCGCGCGCGCGGACCTCGCGAACGCGCCCGAAGCCGCGACGGCCGCGCTGCTCGACGGCCGCTTGAAGCTCGAGCGCGCGGCTGCGTCGCCCAGCAGCAAAGACGGCAGCAAGGACGGCAGCACGAACAGCAGCGACCGCGTGCTCGCGCTGCGCGGCGCGCGCGTGCACAACCTGCAGGGCGTCGACCTCGAGGTGCGCTACGGCACGCTGCACGGCGTGTGCGGCCCCTCGGGTTCGGGCAAGAGCTCGCTCGTGCTCGACACGCTCGTGCCCGCGCTCGGGGGCGAGGCACCGGCCGGCCGCTGGAAGCGCTTCGACGCCGGCAAGGGCCCCGCGCCGCGCCTGTTGCTGATCGACGCGACGCCGCTCGGCCGCACGCCGTCCAGCGTGCCCGCGACCGCCGTCGGCGCGATGGATCCGCTGCGCGAGCTGTACGCGCGGACCAACGAGTCGAAGGCGCGCGGCTTCACGGCCGCGCACTTCTCTTTCAACGGGCCGAAGGGCCGCTGCCCGGCCTGCGATGGCCGCGGCGCGACGCAGGTCGAGATGCAGTTCCTCGCCGATCTGTGGCTGCCGTGCGAGGAGTGCGACGGCCGCCGCTACCGGCCCGAGGTGCTCGACGCGCGCTGGCGCGGCAAGAACATCGCGGAGGCGCTCGAGCTGTCGGCCGACGAAGCGCTCGAGCTGTTCGAGCACCAGCCGCACGTCGAGCGCCCGCTGCGCGCGCTCGTCGACGTCGGCCTCGGCTACCTGCGCCTCGGCCAGAGCTCGACGACGCTGTCGATCGGCGAGGCGCAGCGCGTCAAGCTCGCGGCCGAGCTCGCCGGCGCGGGCGATGCGCTCGCGTACGCCGCCGGCGGTCCGTGCGTCGTCGTGCTCGACGAACCGTCGACCGGTCTCGCGACGAGCGACGTGCAGCACCTGCTGCGCGTGCTCGAGCGGCTGACCGCGCGCGGCGACGCGGTGATCGTCGTCGAACACCACGTCGGACTGCTCGGCTGCTGCGACGCGCTGACCGAGCTCGGCCCCGAGGGCGGCGCCGGCGGGGGACGCGTGATCGCGCGCGGCACGCCGCGCGAACTCGCCGCGGATCCCGCCTCGGTCACCGGTCCGTGGCTCGGCCTGGGAGGACGCGCGCGCGCTTCGACGCGCCAGCGAGCGAAGGTGGGTGCCCGATGAACATGCTCGACGAGCGCCCGCTGATCGTGCAGAGCGATCGCACGCTGATGCTCCACACCGTGCGGCAGGTCGTCGACGCGAGCGGGCGCGCGAAGAAGGACGCCAGCGGTCAGCCAATGCTCGAGGACCACCCGCGCTACGCGCACGCGCGCGACCAGCTCGCGGCGTTCGCCGAGCTCGAGAAGAGCCCCGACTACCTGCACACGTACCGGCTGACCGCCGTCTCGGTGTGGAACGCGGCGGCGCTGGGCTGGACCGCGGAGAAGATCGAGGCCGTGCTCGGCGAGCTGTCGTGCGTGCCGCTGCCGCCGAACGTCGTGCGCGAAGTGCGCACGTGGATCGCGCGCTACGGCTGCCTGCAGATCGAGCGGCGTGGCGAGCGCTTCGAGCTGCTCGCGCGCGATCCGGCCGCGCTCAAGGAGGCGCTGGCGAACGAGCACGTGCGCAAGCTCGTCGAGGTCGACGCGGCCGGCCGCGTGTGGATCGCCGAGCTCGCGCGCGGGACGATCAAGCAGCAGCTGATCCGCATCGGCTTCCCGGTCGACGACCGCGGCGGCTACGTCGAGGGCGACACGCTCTCGATCCGGCTGCGCTCGAAGACGCGCGGCGGTTGCGAATTCGCGCCGCGGCCGTACCAGGTCGCCGCCGCCGATGCGTTCCACCAGGGCGGCAGCGTGCAGGGCGGCAACGGCGTGATCGTGCTGCCGTGCGGCGCCGGCAAGACGGTCGTCGCGCTGACCGCGATGAGCAAGATCGGCACGAAGACGCTGATCCTGACGACGAACACCGTCGCGGTGCGCCAGTGGCGCGAGGAGCTGCTCGACAAGACCGAGCTCGACCCGGACCAGGTCGGCGAGTACACCGGCGACGGGAAGAGCGTGCGGCCGGTGACGATCTCGACGTACCAGATGCTGACGTGGCGCCGCACGAAGAGCGCCGAGTTCGAGCACTTCGACCTGTTCTCGCGCGAGAACTGGGGGCTCGTCGTGTACGACGAGGTGCACTTGCTGCCCGCGCCGATCTTCCGCGTCACGGCCGACCTGCAGGCGCGCCGGCGCCTCGGCCTCACGGCGACGCTCGTGCGCGAGGACGGCAAGGAGGACGAGGTGTTCTGCCTGATCGGGCCGAAGCGCTACGACCTGCCGTGGAAGCTGCTCGAGAACCAGGGCTTCATCGCGCACGCGCAGTGCACCGAGGTGCGCGTGCCGCTCGATGCCGCCGAGCGCGCGCGCTACCAGGCCAGCGACGTGCGCTCGAAGTACCGCGTCGCGTCGGAGAATCCGCGCAAGACGCTGGTCGTCGAGAAGCTGCTCGAGCAGCACCCGGGCGGGCACATCCTGATCATCGGGCAGTACATCGAGCAGCTCGAGAAGCTCGCGGCGCACCTGCACGCGCCGCTGATCACCGGCAAGACGCCGACGCACGAGCGCGAGCGGCTGTACCGCGCGTTTCGCGACGGCGCGCTGCGCATCCTGATCGTCTCGAAGGTCGGCAACTTCGCGATCGACCTGCCCGACGCCAACGTGGCGATCCAGATCTCGGGGACCTTCGGCTCGCGCCAGGAAGAAGCGCAGCGCCTCGGCCGCATCCTGCGGCCGAAGGCGGACGGCGGGCCGGCCGCGTTCTACGCGGTCGTCACGCAGGACACGCGCGACGAGGAGTTCGCGCAGAAGCGCCAGCTCTTCCTCACCGAGC
>SCVU01000795.1 GCA_004296785.1 Planctomycetota bacterium | reverse complement strand
CGCCGGCCCGGCGGACATCGCGTTCGGCCCCGGCGGCAATCTGCTGATCGATCCGGCGAGCGCCGTGCTCGTCGCGAGCGGCCTCGCGCCGGTGCATTGGAGCGCCACGCTCCCGTCGACCCCGGCGATCGTCGGCCTCGCGGCGCACGCTCAGCCGGTCGGAGTCGCAACGGCGGGAAGCGCGCTGGGCCTCGGCAATCGCGTCGATTTGACGGTCCAGTAGCCCCGGGGGGGCAGCTCAAGCCGCCACCGGCATCGGCCGATATCGGCGCTCGCACCCTCCCTTGCGCGCTCCGACCCAGCCTCCGCTCGTCCTGTTGATCGACGCCGACGCCGCGCGCCGCGCCGCCGCGCTCGCGGCGCTGCACGAGCTCGGCGCGCGCACGCTCGAGGCGCCCGACAACGCGACCGCGCGCCTCCAGTCGGAGATGCACGCGCCGGACGTCGTCGTGCGCGCCTGGCCGCTCGAAGGCGCGCTGACCAGCGTCGATCTGCAGTGGACGAGCGCGCGCGGCCAGCGCCTGCCGTGCGCATGCCTGATCCCCGCGGGGCAACCCGAGATCGCGCGCAGCGCCGCCGAACTCGGCGCGTTCGCCGTGCTCGAAGCGCCGCTCGCCCAGGGCGTGCTGCGCGCGTTCCTGCGCTCGAGCTACGCGCACGCACACCTGTTGCGCACGCTCGCGCACGAGCGCGAGCGCATGCACCAGCTCGAGTCGGAGGCCGGCATCGGCACGTTCGACTTCGATCCGCGCACGCAGCGCTTCCACCTGTCGGCGGGTGCGCTGCTCTTGTGCGGCCTCGCGCCCGAGCAGACGGAGCTCGAGCCGGATGCGCTGCTCGCTCCGTTCGAAGGCCCGGCGCGCCAGGCGCTGTACACGTGGATCGAGGACCTGCGCGCCGCGCGCCCTTTGGCGCCGTGCGAGCTCGACCTCGCGATCGCGGGTCACGTGCGCCGTCGACTGCGCGTCGCCGCGTCCTCCGGCAACGCGGGTTGGATGCAGATCCTGCCCGAGCGCGTGACGCCGCTCGGCGACCACGGCGATCGCTGCGCGTACGACGCGGCCACCGGCCTGCCCGAGCGCAGCCAGTTCGCCGAACTGATCACCCAGCGCGCGACGCGCGCGGCGCTGCACCGCAGCAAGGTCGCGCTGCTGTGCCTGGAGATCCGCTCGGCCGATCATCCGGGCCCCGCGCCCGAAGGCCTGATGGTCGCCGTCGCGCGGCGCGTGCGGAACAGCCTGCGCGACGACGACGTGCTGGCGCGCCTGCCGTCGCGCGGCGAGCGCGAGATCGGCCTCGGCCGCATCGAGGGCGACGCGCTCGGCATCGAGCTCGAGGTGCAGCACACGCACGACGCGGCCAGCGTCGCGCGGCGGCTGATCGAGCTGTTGAGCCAGCCGTTCGCGTTCGGCGGGCAGACGCACCGGCTCGACGTGCACGTCGGCATCGCGATGTTCCCGGACGACACGCAGGAGTCCGAAGCGCTGATCACGCTGGCCGAGGAAGCCGCGCGCCAGGCGCACGAGCGCAACGCGACGCGCATCGAGTACTGGTCGCCCGCGCTGAACGCGAGCTCGTTCCAACGCCTCGAGCTCGAGCGCAACCTGAAGGACGCGCTCGCCAAGGGCGAGATGGCGCTGCACTACCAGCCGAAGATCGAGATCGCGAGCGGCGCGATCGCGGGCTTCGAGGCGCTGCTGCGCTGGAAGCACCCCGAGTTCGGCATGGTCTCGCCGGGCCAGTTCATCCCGCTCGCCGAGGAGACCGGCCTGATCGTCCCGATCGGGCGCTGGGTGATCGAGGAGGCGTGCCGCCAGATCCGCGCGTGGCAGGACGCCGGCCACCGCATGCGCGTCGCCGTCAACGTCTCGCTGCTGCAGTTCCGCGACGGCGGGCTGTACGAGACGATCGTGCGCGCGCTCGAGAGCGTCGGCGCCGATCCGCAGCTGCTCGAGATCGAGCTCACCGAGAGCATGCTGATGGAGGACAAGGACGCGGCGATCGCGATCCTGCACCGGCTGAAGAACCACGGACTGCACATCGCGATCGACGACTTCGGCACGGGCTACTCGTCGCTCGCGTACCTGAAGCGGTTCCCGATCGACTCACTGAAGATCGACCAGAGCTTCGTGCGCGGGATCAGCACGAACCCCGACGACGCGGCGATCGCGACGTCGATCATCTTGATGGGACGGAGCCTGAAGCTGAACGTGGTCGCCGAGGGCGTGGAGACGAAGAGTCAGCTGGCGTTCCTGCGGGTGATGCAGTGCAACGAGGCGCAGGGGTATTTGTATAGTCCGCCGTTGCCGGCGGCGGATGCGACGCGGTACATCGAGCGCAGTGAGCGCGAGCGCAGCGCGGCCTAACCCGGACCCTGGTCTAGCTGGCTGTGCGGACCCCCGGGGGGTCCGACCGGAATTGGGGCACCAGGCCCAGCAGGTCATTCAGCGGCAGCAGCGTCGCGAATAGGCCGAGCAGGCTCGCCGCCGACGTCCTTGGGCTCCGGTTGATCATCCGTCGCACGTAGTTGCGATAGACGACCCAGATCCACAGGTGCTTCTCGAGCTGCTCGCGCAGCTTCGACGCGCCCCACGTACGCCGCACGAGCCGCGATGCGCCATCGCGCATCATCGCGAGCGTCGTGTTGATGCGGAACAGCGGATTGTCGAGTCCACGAGCTTCCTTCGACGAGATCCGCACGTGCAGCAGCTGTTGCGGCAGCAGCTTCTTCTTCAGGCGCACGTAGGTCTTCTTCTGATCAGTGCGCAGCATCCCGGGCGCGCCTGGCGCGAGCAACGGCGCCACGTTCGCGAAGCACTTGCCGACTGCCTCGGTCGAACCGCTCCTGCGCCGGCCCTCGAGCTCGACCATCCGCTCGCGCCGCTCCTGGTCCTTGGGCCGCAATCCGCCGCGTGAAGGCAGCGGCGCGACCTGCACGTCGAGCACGAACCAGCTCATC
>SCVU01000794.1 GCA_004296785.1 Planctomycetota bacterium | reverse complement strand
CGATAGGGCATGGATTTGTAGAGCGCATGGCGGGGGGGCCGCAGCTGGCATGCTTCATGCGCCCAGTGGCTTTCGCCTGGACCACTGTAGATGCGCAGCATCGCGGTAGATTCGAGCTCTCAAACGCCCACGCACCAACTGACGCCATGAAGCAAACCCAGACCCTCGCCGTCGTGCTCGCGCTGATCGTCCCGGCGTCGTTCGCTGCCCAAGCGCCCGCCACCACCGACGCTGCCGGGCCCGGTGCGGCGCGCACGACGTCGCGCGGCGCCGCCGCCGAGCAGGCGCCCGCGCCCAACGCAGCTCGACCGGCAGCGCAGGCGCCTGCGGGCAGTCCGGCGACCGCTCGCGCCGCGCAGGCGCCCGCCCCTGCGGCGAGGGCTGCGACGCACACGCTCAGCAGCACGCGCAAAGTCTTCTCGGACACCGACTCCGACAAGGACGGCGTGATCAGCGAGCGCGAGGCGACCGGCGTGGGCGTGAGCAAGCCGCAGTTCCGCGCCTTCGACAGCGATGGCGACGCGAAGATTACGGCCGACGAGTTCGTCGTCGGCTATCGCCAATTGGTCGCCGAGGCGGGCCACGCCGCAGCGTCGGACCTGGAAGCCGAGGCCACGCGCTTGCAGTCGCTGCGCCGTGCGCAGGTCGCGCAGTCCGAGCGTCAGCGTCAGGGCCGCACGGGCAGCGAGCCCGAAGCCGGAAGCCCGGCCCGTCGACTCGCCGGCGCCGAAGCGACGCCCGAACGCGTTCGGGCCGCGAACGGCACGACGAGCCCCACGGGTCGCGCGCAGGACTCAGGCCGTGACGCGGCTCAGCGCCCGGCTCCCGCAGAGCGCGGCTCCGGCGCCACCGCGCCCGCGCCGGCGCGTCCTTCGGCGCCGTCCGGAGCCCGTCCGGCACCGCAACCGCGCCCGCAGCAACCGGCGCCGCGCCCCGCGCCGCGCCCGGCACCCCGGCCGTCCGGTCAGGGAGGCCGCGGCTGATCTCTGACTGATGCGCTCGGCGACCGCAATCGCGGTTGCAGTGCACGCACGAAACAACAGCTCACCACCTTGAGTTGGGAGGGCCGCGCCAGCTACGCCTGACGCGGCTCTCTGCTTTTTCAGGCCTGAGCCATGCCAACCTGGCCAACGCGCGAGCGTCGGCTCGGACCGCTGGGCCTGGACGCATCGTCGATCGAGAGCGTGGCAGCGTGCGCGCAAGTCCGTGCGTGTCCGGCGAGAGCCGGTCTCGACGCGGCGTCACACGAGCGGCGTCTCACCGGAACGAAGTGAGGCTCGCGGCCGATTCATCCGCGAGCCTCGGGTGGCCGGTATCAGCTCTTCGGCGCGGGACCGGTCGCGCGCAACCGCTACGCGGCGGAATCCGCGACGTCGGTCAGGCGATTGGGTTGGTCCAGCCGCCACGCGAAGCCCTCGCGACCGGAGCGGCGGTGCGAGGGAATGCGGATCATCAAGACGCCGTCGTGTTCGATTTCGCATCCAAGCGCTTCGATCTCGTGGCGCGTGCGCCGGAGCTCGAGCTTGTGACACGCAATCTGCGCACGCAATTCAGCGAGCTCGTTGTGATGAGCACGTTCGCTCTTCGAGAGCTCCTCTTGGAGCCACTCGAGGCGTTGGAGTTCTCCCGCGCGTTCCTGGAGTTCGATCGCCAGGGACCGCAACAGGGGGATCAGGCTGCTCGCCTGCCGTCGGTCGTAGGTTTTTGCGATCATGGCCGTCTCGGGTCTGGATGACCCGATTGCAGCAGCCGGAAACGGCGCCCACAGCGAGCACGGACACGAGCGAATCCAGCGGCGCGTGCTGGAAAAGGCTTCCGGT
>SCVU01000793.1 GCA_004296785.1 Planctomycetota bacterium | reverse complement strand
CGACTGGCTGGCCAGCGAGCTCGTCGCGCAGGGCTGGAGCACGAAGGCGCTGCAGCGGCTCTTGCTGACCTCGCGCGCGTACCAGCGCTCGAGCCGTGCCGCCGATGCGGCGGCGCTGGCGCGCGATGCGGCCAACGAGCTGTACTGGCGCCAGAACGCGCAGCGCCTCGACGCCGAGTCCGTGCACGACGGCATGCTGCGCGCGTCGGGCGAGCTCAGCTCCGAGCGGCGCGGCCGCGGCTTCTTCCCGGAGCTCTCGCGCGAGCTGCTGGGCGGCGCGTCGCGGCCCGGCGAGGGCTGGGAAGTGTCCAGCGCCGCGCAGCGCGCGCGCCGCGCGCTGTACGCATACGCGAAGCGCGGCGTGCGGCCGGCGCTGATCGAGGCCTTCGACGGCGCCGATCCGTCGCTGTCGATCGGCGCGCGCGCGTCGACGACGACCGCGCCGCAGGCGCTCGTGTTGCTGAACGGCGACTTCGCCGCGCAGCGCGCGCGCGCGACCGCGCGCGAGCTGTACGGCGGCGGCCGATTGCCGCTCGACGCGCTCGCCGCGCTGGCGTTCGAGCGCGTGCTCGCGCGCGCGCCGCTGCCGGAGGAGCGCGTGCTCGCCGCGCAGTTCCTCGCCAGCCAGCAGCACGCGAACAGCGAGCTGCCCGACGTGCTCTCGTTCCAGCCGCGCGTTCCGGCGCGCGTCGCGCGCGGGTATCTGCGCGCCGCGCGCGGCGAGCAGCTGTTGTACGCGCCGGAAGCGGAGTTCGAGGTCGTGTCCGGCGTGTGGGGCTCGCCCTACAACGACACGCTCGAGCCCGAGCTCGCGCGCGGGCCGGCCGCGCTGTGGACGGCCGGGGCCGCCACCGCTGCGGACTTCGCGCTGCACACCGGGCTGCGCCTGCGCACCGGTTGCGAGCTCGCGTCGCTGTACCTGCGCGCGCACGTGCGCGAGACGTGGATCGCGGGACTCGAGCTGCGCTTCGAGCCGCACAGCGGCCAGCTCTCGCTGTGGTGCGTCGACGCCGCCGCGGTGCAGCTCGGCGCGGCGCGCGTCGAGCTGCCGCCTGACGTGGTGCTGCCGCTGCAGGTCGAGCTGCGCGGCGAGCGCTGCACGGTGCGCGTCGGCGAGCGCGAGGACGCGCAGCTCGACGTGACCGACGCGCGGATCCGCGGCAACGGCACGCTCGGCGCGCGCGCCGTCGGCGCGGCACTCGACCTCGTCGATCCGCGCCTCGACGCCGGCGGCGCCGTGCGCGAGCTCGCGGCCGCGCAGCGCCGCGCGCCGCTCGAGCTCGCGCTCGAGTCGCTGTGCCTCGCGCTCTTCAACACCAGCGAGTTCCTCTACCGTGATTGAGATCCCGCGCGATTCCGTCCACGCGCGTCGCGCGTTCCTCGCCAAGCTCGGCGCCGGTGTCGCGGGCGCCGGCCTCTTGCACGCGCTCGGCAGCTCCGCCGCGTTCGCGCTGCCCGCGCGCCGCGCGCGCGCGAAGCACTGCATCTTCCTGTTCATGAACGGCGGTCCGTCGCAGATGGACCTGTTCGACTACAAGCCGCAGCTGCAGGCGCGCCACGGCCAGACGCTGCGCGTCGAGCAGCGCCGCGGCGTGTTCGTCGAGTCGATGATCCTCGGTTCGCAGCGCAAGTTCGCGCGCCACGGCGAGCTCGGCCAGTGGTGCAGCGACGCGCTGCCGCGCATCGCGACGCACATGGACAAGCTGTGCGTGATCAAGAGCCTGTACGCGGACAGCTTCGCGCACGGCACCGCGCTCTTGCAGATGAACAGCGGGCAGATCGTGCCCGGGCACCCGGCGATCGGCGCGTGGATGCTGCACGGACTCGGCAGCGCGAACGGCGATCTGCCGGGCTTCGTCGTGATGCACGATCCGCGCGGCGGTCCGATCTCGGGGCCGGCGAACTGGAGCGCGGGCTACATGCCGGCGAAGTACCAGGGCACGCTGCTGCGCGCGAGCGGC
>SCVU01000792.1 GCA_004296785.1 Planctomycetota bacterium | reverse complement strand
ACGCCGGTCGCCGGGCTCGTGACGAGCGTCGCGGCCGCCGTCGGCGCGCACGTGAAGCAGGGCGACCTGCTGTTCCAGATCGACCCGCGCGCCCGCCGCGCCGAGCTCGAGGTCGAGCGCGCGGCCGTCGGCGCGGCGAAGGCGCGCATCGCGCGACTCGAGGCGCTGCCGCGCGTCGAGGATCTGCGCAACGCACAGGCGAAGCTCGTCGAGGCGAGCTCGAGCCTCGCGGAGACCAAGCGCCAGCTCGCGATGGCCGAAAGCGTCGCCGACCCGAAGGCGCTGTCGAAGGACGCGCTGTCGAAGCGCCGTTCCGACGTCGAGGTGGCCGATGCGCGCGTCGCCGCCGCGCAGGCGACCGTCGATTGGTACGCGGCGGGCGCGTGGAAGCCCGAGCTCGACGTCGCGCGCGCCGAGCTCGCGCAGGCCGAAGCGCGTGCGGCCGCCGTCGAGACCGAGCTCGCGCGACTGGAAGTGCGCGCGCCGCTCGACGCGACCGTGCTGCAGGTCAACCTGCGCGCCGGTGAGTACGCGACGACCGGCGTGCTGGCGCGGCCGCTGTTCGTGCTCGGACGCACCGACGTGCTGCACGTGCGCGTCGACGTCGACGAGAACGACGCGTGGCGCTGGAAGCCCGACTCGAAGGCGCGCGCGTTCCTGCGCGGCAACCGCGGGATGTCCGCCGAGCTCAGGCTCGTGCGCGCCGAGCCGTACGTGATCCCGAAGCGCTCGCTGACCGGCGACAGCACCGAGCGCGTCGACACGCGCGTGCTGCAGGTGCTGTACGCGTTCGATCCGAGCGCCTTGCGCGTGTACGTCGGCCAGCAGCTCGACGTGTACGTCGAGGCGCAGTCGCTGTCCGAGGCGCTGCGGGGTTCGCAGTGAGAACGCGCACGTCGATCACCAGCGCGGTGCTCGCGCGAACGGCGCTGTGCGCGGCGCTCGCCGCCGCCGCCGCGTGCCGCGCCGCCGGCCCCGACTACGAAGCGCCCGCACAGCCGCTCCCCGCGCGCTTCAGCGTCGAGTCAGCGACCGCCGCCGCGCCCGAGCGCGCGACGAGCGTGCACCTCGACGACTGGACGCGCGCGTTCGACGACGCGGTGCTCGACGGGCTCGTCGCGCGCGCGCTCGGCGCGAATCTCGACTTCGCGCAGGCGCGCGAGCGGCTGCGCCAGGCGCGCGCGAGCGCGCGCCGCTCCGGCATCGAGCTGTTGCCGCGCGTCGACGCGGGCGCCTCGGCGCAGCACTCGTACCGCAGCCTGAACACCGCGGGCATCCCCGGGCCGCGCGAGAGCGATCAGTTCGACGTCGGCTTCGATGCGAGCTGGGAGCTCGATCTGTACGGCGGCGTCGCGCGCTCGGTCGAGGCCGGTCGCGCCGAGCTCGAGGCGGCCGCCGCCGATCTCGGTTCGGTGCGCGCGAGCGTCGTCGCCGAAGTCGCGCGCGCGTACGCGGAGTTGCGCGGCGCGCAGCGGCGCACTGCCGTCGGCGCAACGGCGCTCGACGCGCAGCTCGAGAGCGCGTCGCTCGTGCGCTCGCGCGTGCAGGCCGGCGTCGCGAACGATCTCGACCTCGCGCGCGCCGAAGCGCTCGCCGCGAGCACGCGCGCGCGGCTGCCCGAGTACGCGCGCGACGCGCGCGAGCGCATCGATCGCATCGCGCTGCTGCTCGGCGAGCCGGCGGGCGCGCTGCGCGCCGAACTCGACGCGCCCGCCGCGCTCGTGCGCGCGCACGCGTTCCCCGATCTCGGGCTGCCGGCCGAACTGCTGCGCCAGCGACCCGATCTGTGCGCGGCCGAGCGGCGCCTCGCCGCGCAGACCGCGCGCATCGGCGTCGCGCAAGCGGGCCGCTATCCGCGTGTCGCGCTGTTCGGCTCGCTCGGGCTCGTGTCGCGCGAGCTGCGCGACCTGCCGGAGGGCGACTCGCTCGCGTGGGCGTTCGGTCCGTCGGTGACCTTCCCGCTGTTCGACGGCGGTCGCATCGACGCGGCGGTCGAGCTCGAACGCGCGCGGGCCGACGAGCTCGCGCTCGCGTACCGCGAGACCGTGCTGACGGCGCTGAAGGAGGTCGAGGACGCGCTGTCCTCGCTCTCCGCGGCGCAGGCGCGCGCGAACGCGCTCGAGCAGGCGGTCGAGGCGCAGGCGCGGGCGGTCGAGCTCGCCGGACAGCTCTACGACGCCGGGTTGTCGGACTACCTCGCGGTGCTCGACGCGCAGCGCACGCTGCACGACCTGCAGGACCAGCTCGTGCAGGCGCGCACGCAGGAGACCGTGCAAGTCGTCGCGGCCTGCAAGGCGCTCGGCGGCGGCTGGCAGCCGCCGACGAGTCGCGAGAGCTGAGCAGCGGGCCAAGGCACGTCGGTTTCGGCTTCAGCGCTCGCGCAGGCTCGCGCGTACGCTCTTCAGCCGATGGGCGAGGACAGCTCCAGCCGCGCGGAGAGCGCGCGCCTCGTGCCGGACGTGCTGCGCGGCGACGCCCGGGCCTTCGAGGCCTGGTTTCGCGCGGAGCACCCGGCCGTGTGGCGACTCTGCCTGGGCTTCCTCGCCGATTCGACGCGCGCCGACGACTGCGCGCAGGACGCGATGCTCCACCTCCACGACCACTTGAGCGACTGGGACCCGACGCGCAGTTGGGAAGCTTGGCGCAACACCGTCGTGCTCAACCTGTGCCGCGACGCCGAGCGCTCGGAGCAGCGGCGCCGTCGCGCACACGAGCGGTTGCAGCTCGAGCGCGCGCGCGGCGACGCGCACGAGCCGCCCGCGCACGCTTCGCTCGAGCAAACCGAGCGCCGCGCGCTGATCGTCGCGTCGCTCGCGGCGCTGTCGCCGCGCGAGCGCGAGGCGTTCGTGCTGTGCGAACTCGAAGAGCGCCCGACCGAGGAAGTCGCGGCCGCGATGCAGATCGGCGCGAGCAGCGTGCGCTCGCTCGTCGCGCTCGCGCGCCGTCGCCTGGGCTCGCAGCTCGCACTGCGCACCGAACAGGACGGCGGCGCGTGAGCGAGCGCGATCCGAGCGCAGATCTGCGCGCCGCCTGGAGCGGCCTCGAGCCGACTCCGCTCGACGAGCTCGCCGATCCGCGCGCCGACCTGTTGGGCGACCACGCGACGGCGCAGCTGCGCGCCGCGTGGCGCGGCCTCGAAGCACCGGCGCCGCGCGTGCCGCGACCGCGTGTCGCCGCGCGCCCGCTGCTTGCGTTCCGCGTCGCGCGCTGGGCGCTCGCGGCGGGCATCGCCGGGCTTGCGCTCTACGGCGCGTGGCGCGCGCTCGCGTCGCGCGAGCACGTGAAGCTCCGCCGCGCCGACTCCGACATCGTCGCGCTGGTCGCGCCGCACGCAGACGTGCGCTCGATTCCGCTCGCGGCGCTGTCGCGCGACTCGATGGAGCTGCGCTCCGGCAACGTGCGGCTCCTGCTCTTCGAACCGTCGGCGCCGCACGCGCCGTCCACGACCACCGACACCATTCCCGAGACTCCACGATGAACTCGCTCTCCAGCCTGCTCCTCCTCGCCGTTCCGCTCGCGCTGCAGCAACCCGCCGCCGAGGACCCGAAACCGCTCGCGCAGATCCCGTACGTACAGGGCAAGGCGACGCGCGTGAAGGCGGAGGAAGTGATGCTCACGTACTACCGGACGCGCACGCATGCGAACAACGTCACCAACGCCTTGCTCGGGATCTACGACTCGTCCATCCGCGTGATGCGAGACGACGGACAGGAGAACCAGGTCCAGCGTTGGCTCACGGTCGACGATCACGTGCTGATGATCCGCGACACGGCGGAGAACGCGCGCAAGATCATCGCGACGGCGCTCGAGATGGAGGACTTGCTCGAGCCGCCGGTGAAGGAAGCCGGCACGCAACCCTGGCGGCGCATCGTGCAGATCGAGTATCGACCGCGCGCGTTGTCGGCCGGCGCCACGCTGCAGGCGCTCGCGCCGTACCAGCGCGTGCTCACCGCGCCGGCGCCGCCGGGCGGCAACGGCGAATGGCTGAAGAGCGACGCGATCCACCACGTCCCCGAGCGCAACGTCCTCGTGATCCGCGACCTGCCCGAGCGCATCGAGGAGATCCGCCAGTACCTCGCGCGCATCGACGTGCCGGCCGCGCAAGTCGACCTCGCGTGCTGGATCCTGCGCGGCAAGGACGCGGGCGAGTCGAGCAAGTCGCTGCCGCAGGACCTCGTCGCGAACCTCGCGAAGCTCGTCCCCTCGACGGCGTTCGAGCTCGCGGCGTCGAGCATGCTGCGCGCTTCGATCGCGGAGCCGATGAAGCTCGAGTCGACGCTGGCCGATCGCTCGACGTACCGGCTGACGCTCGCGCCGGCCGCGTTCGACGAGCAGCGCGGCGAACTGGCGCTGTCGTCGTTCAGCTTCGAGTTCGTGACGCCGCCGCGCGGCGAGAACGCGGCGCCGAGCTCGAACGGGTTCCAGGGCGCGGCGACGCTGCGCGCGAACGAGTACACGGTGCTCGGCGCGGTCGGTGAGACCCCGCTCTACGTCGTGCTGCGCGTCAACCCGTCGAAGTAGGCGGGTGCGGCGCGCCGGCGCGTCACGCGCTCGAGCCGGCGAGCTGCTGCAGCGCGTGCAGGCGCGAGTACGTGCCGCCGCGGCGCAGCAGCTCCTCGTGCGTGCCGACCTCGACGATGCGGCCCGCCTCGACGACCGCGATGCGATCGGCGCGCGCGATCGTCGAGAGCCGGTGCGCGATCACGATCACGGTGCGCTGCTCCATCAGCCGCTCGAGCGCCGCCTGCACGATGCGCTCGGACTCCGAGTCGAGGCTGCTGGTCGCCTCGTCGAGCAGCAGGAGCGGTGCGCGCTTCAGGAACGCGCGCGCGATCGTGATGCGCTGGCGCTGCCCGCCCGACAGCCGCGTGCCCATGTCGGCGACGTCGGTGTCGTAGCCCTTCGGCAGTGCAGCGACGAAGTCGTGGATGCCGGCCGCACGCGCCGCTTCCTCGAGCTCCTGCTGCGTCGCGTCGGGCTTGCCGTAGCGGATGTTCTCGCCGATCGTCGTGTGGAACAGGAACGGCGACTGGTCGACGCGCGCCCACAGGTGCGTCCAGTCGTCGATCGCGAGCTCGCGCAGGTCGACGCCGTCGACGGTGATCGCGCCAGCGGTCGGATCGACGAAGCGGCACACGAGGTCGAGCAGTGTGCTCTTGCCCGATCCGGACGGACCGACGACGGCGAGCGTCTCGCCGGGTCGGATCGCGAGATCGACCTCGGACAGCGCCGGTTCGTCGGACTCGGGGTACGTGAACGTCAGGCGCTCGAAGCGCACGCCGGAGCCGAGGCCTTCGATGCGCTTCGGCTGCGGCGCCTCGACGACGTCGGGCTTCTCCGTGAGCAGTTGGTTCAAGCGCTCCGAAGCGCCGACCGACTCCTGCACGCGCGTCAGCGCCTTCGTGAAAGCCTTCACGTGGTTCGCCGACTGCCCGATCGCGAGGATGAAGATCATCATCTCCTTCCCGTCGTCGAATACGCCGTAGCGCAGCGTCATCCAGCCGATCAACAACACGAGCCCGGCCATCCCGATCAGGCTGAACGCGGTCGTCCACGCGTGCGTCATCGCGATCGCGCGCACCATCCGCATCGACGTGCGCAAGTAGCCTTCGTTCAGCTCGCG
>SCVU01000791.1 GCA_004296785.1 Planctomycetota bacterium | reverse complement strand
GCTCGCGCGCGACGCGCACGACGACCGGATCGAGCTCGACCGCGTCGACGTGCGCGCGCACGCCGCGCTCGCGCAAGAGCTCGATCGCGCTGCCGCCGCCGAGCCCGAGCAGCAGCGCGCGCTCGACGCGGCGCTGCTCGGGCCGCAGCGCGTCGAACGCCTGCGCCCACGCGTCGCGCAGCTTGCCGCCGGAGTGATTGACGCGCGCCGCGTCCAGCCGCAGCCGGCCGGAGACGACGCGCACGGACAGGCGCGGATGCACGGCGCTCTCGACGCGCTCGAGCTGCTGCGCGCGCAAGTACGAGAGCAGTCGGCGCAGCGCTCCGCCGCCGCGCGAGCGCGTCACGCGCGCGCCGGCGACTTCTGCTTCGGATCCAGCGCGGTCACGCCCGGCAACGCCTTGCCCTCGAGCAGCTCGAGGCTCGCGCCGCCGCCGGTCGAGATGTGCTTGATCCGCGCGCCGAGCCCGAGCAGCTCGATCGCCGCGACCGAGTCGCCGCCGCCGACGACCGTGTAGCCCGCGCAATCGGCGACCGCGCGGCCGACGGCCTCGGTCCCCGCGCGGAACGCGGTCCACTCGAACACGCCCATCGGCCCGTTCCACACGAGCGTCTGCGCGCCGACGATCACCTTGCGGTACGCGTCGCGCGTCGCGGGCCCGATGTCGAGTCCCATCCAGCCGTCGGGGATGTCGACCGCGCAGACCTTGGCGGGACTCGCCTCCTCGAACTTCTGCGCGATCACGTGATCGCTCGGCAAGTGGATCGCCTTGCCGAGCTTGTGCGCCTTCGCGAGGTAGCCCTTGACCGCCTCGAGCTGGTCCTTCTGCACGAGCGACGCGCCGACCGCGTGCCCCTGCGCGGCGAGGAACGTGTACGCCATGCCGCCGCCGATCAGCAGCGCGTCGACCTTCGGCAGCAGGTTGTCGATCACCGGCAGCTTGTCGGAGACCTTCGCGCCGCCGAGGATCGCGACGAGCGGGCGCGCCGGTTGGTTCAGCACGCGGCCGAACGCCTGGATCTCCTTCGCGACGAGCAGTCCGGCCGCCGAAGGCAGCAGGCGCGCGACGCCGCTGACCGAGGCCTCGTCGCGGTGGCTCGTGCCGAACGCGTCGTTGACGAACACGTCGCCGAACTTCGCGTACTCGGCCGCGAGCTTCGCGTCGCCCTTCGTCTCGGTCGCGTGGAAGCGCACGTTCTCGAGCAGGATCACCGCGCCGCTCGGCGCGTTCTTCACGGCGGCCTCGACCAGCGGACCGATCGACTCGGTGAGCTGCACGACCGCGAGCTTCGAGAGCTCCGCCAGGCGCCGGCCGACAACCGCGAGGCGCAGCGCCTCGTCGACGCCCTTGGGCCGGCCGAGGTGCGACATCAGCACGACGCGCGACGCGCCGCGCTTCAGGCACTCCTGGATCGTCGGCACGGCCGCGCGGATCCGCGTGTCGTCGCTGATCGACCCGTCGTCCTCCTGCGGGACGTTGAAATCGCAGCGCATCAACACGCGCTTTCCACGGAGTTCGAGGGCGTCGAGGGTGGGAACTGTAACGGTCATGTCGGGTGGGTGGGAAAGGGGTCGGAGCGCCTGGAAACAAGGAGTCTAGCGAACGCGCGCCCCGTTCCGTGCTAGCGTGCCGCGGAGGAGGTTTCCGATGCCCATCGAATTCACGCAGTTGCTGTTGCCCGCACTCGTGTCCGCGGTGCTCGTGTTCATCGCGAGCTCGCTCGTGCACATGGTGATCAAGTGGCACAGCTCGGACTACCGCAAGCTGCCGAACGAAGACGAGGTGCGCGCGGTGCTCAACCGCGGCGGCGCGACCGCGGGTCAGTACGTGACGCCGCACTGCAAGGACTCCAAGTCGATGGAGGATCCGGTGCAGCAGCAGAAGATGAAGGACGGCCCGATCGCGGTGCTGTGGCTGCGCCAGCCGGGTCCGATGAAGCTCGGGCCGTTCCTCGGCAAGTGGTTCGCGTACACGTTCGTGCTGTCGCTCGCCGCCGGGTACGTCGCGAGCATCACGTGCATGACCGGCGCGCCGTACGAGACGGTCTTCCGCATCGTGTCGGTCGCCGCGTGGCTCGGCTACGCGGGCATGGGCCCGACCTACGGCATCTGGAAGGGACAGCCGTGGAAGGCGATCGCGAAGGAGACGGTCGACGGGCTCGTGTACGCGCTGCTGACCGCCGGCGCGTTCGGCTGGCTGTGGCCGGGCTGAGACACGCGCGCCGCCGATGCACCCCCACGTCCGCGAGCTGCTGAGCGCGAAGTTCCTCGTCCTGTACGGCTACTTCGCGTGCGTGCTGTACGTGCACTTCCGCGGGCAGGTGCGGCTGCGCTTCGGGCGCCAGCTGTCCGAGCACTCCGGCCTGTTCGCGCCGTTCAACATCCTGATGTACGCGTTCTCGGCGGTGCCGCGCGACCCGATCCTCGACGTCGAGCAGTTCCCGCAGACGCGCGTGCTGCGCGACAACTGGACCGTGATCCGCGACGAGGCGCGCGCGCTGCTCGACGCGGGGCGCATCGACTACCCGGAGAACGTGCACGACATGGCCTTCGTCGCGTTCCGCCGGCGCGGCTGGAAGCGCTTCCACATGAAGTGGTACGGCGAGTTCCTGCCGTCCGCCGTCTCCGCGTGCCCGCGCACGGTCGAGCTCCTGAAGCAGGTGCCCGGACTGAACGCCGCGGCGTTCACGATGCTTCCGCCGGGCAAGAAGCTCGGCAAGCACCGCGATCCGTTCGCGAGCTCGCTGCGCTACCACCTCGGGCTCGTCACGCCGAACGACGATCGCTGCCGGATCTGGATCGACGGGCACGAGTACTCGTGGCGCGACGGCAAGGACATCGTGTTCGACGAGACGTACATCCACTGGGCGGAGAACGCGACCGATCAGCAGCGGATCATCTTGTTCTGCGATCTGACGCGGCCGCTGCACACGCGCGTGATGCGGGCGTTCAGCTCGTTCATGAACCGGCGCGTGTTCAAGATCACGGCCAGTCGCAACGAGGTCGACGAGCAGGCGGGGCTGTTGAACTTCGGGACGCCGCTCGTGGCCACGCTGAAGAACTTCTTCCTGCGGGCGAAGAGCTTCAACCGGCCGCTGTACTACGGGCTGAAGTTCGCGCTGGTCGGCGCGCTGTTGTACTTCGTGTTCGTGCGCGGGTTCATCGACGCGGGCGAGGCGGTCGCGGCAGCGGCGGCGCCGTAGCGCGGATGTCGACGCGAGCTGCCATCGGGCCGCTGGGATGGCGCGCGCTCTTCCGGCGGCCGACGGTCGCGATGCGATTGTGGCAAGTGCTCGTGATCGCAGCGCTGCACGCCATCGCGCCGTTCGCAATCGTGCTCGGCACGCTTGCGATGCTCGCGTTCCTCGTCCCCGATGAGATCGGAAGAGC
>SCVU01000790.1 GCA_004296785.1 Planctomycetota bacterium | reverse complement strand
GTGGCCGGGCACGGCGGAGGTCGGCATGCCGTCGAGCGCGTCGAACGCGACGCCGTGCGCGCCCTCGAGCCGCTCGGCGAACGCGCCGAGACCGGAGCCGAGCACCAGCGCGACATCGAAGCGCTCGAAGCCGTTCGCGCGCAGCGCCGCGGCGAGCCGTTCGACGTCGGCCGGACCGCCGACGTGGCCGCGTGCGTTGGGATCGAGCTCGCGTTGCATGCGCGCGAGCCTACTGCAGGAACGCCCCGGCGATGGTGGCCGTCATCCACGTCGCGAACGCGCCGCCGATCATCGCGCGCAGCGCGAGCTTGACGATGTCGCCCTTGCGCTCGGGCGCGAGCGGCCCGATCCCGCCGATCTGGATGCCGATCGACGCGAAGTTCGCGAAGCCGCACAGCGCGTAGGCGGCGAGCGCCGAACTGCGCGCGTGCTCGAAGCCGCCGCTCGCGCCGGGCGCGGTCCACTGCGCGAGCTGCTGGTACGCGACGAACTCGTTGAGCGCGGTCTTCGTGCCGAGCAGGCTCCCCATCTTCTGGCAGTCGTGCCAGCCGTCGACTCCGATCAGCCACGCCAGCGGCGAGAGCACCCAGCCGAAGATGCGGCTGAGCGAGAGCGCGGCTCCGTCGACCGGCGTGTCGAGCACGCCCAGCGCCGCGAGCTGCGTCCCGATCCAACCGAGCGGCCAGTCGACGAGGTACACGAGCGCCATGAACGCGATCAGCATCGCGATCACGTTGAGCCACAGCTTCAGGCCGTCGGACGTGCCGTTCGTCGCGGCCTCGAGCAGGTTCGATGCGCCGCGGTCGATGCGCAGCTCGCACTTGCCCGCCGTCTCGGCCTGCTCGCGCTCGGGCACCATGATCTTCGCGATCACGAACGCCGCGGGCGCCGACATCACCGAGCTCGCGATCAGGTGCGGGCCGAGCTCGGTGCCGAGCATGCCCATGTAGACGGCCATCACCGAGCCGGCGATGTTCGCGAAGCCGCCGACCATCACCGAGTTGAGCTCGGAGTAGGTCATCTTCGCGAGGTACGGCTTGATCACCAGCGGCGCTTCGGTCTGGCCGACGAAGATGTTCGCGGCCATCGCGGTCGACTCGGCGCCGGAGACGCCGAGGAAGCGCGTCATCACGCGGGCGAGCGCCCACACGATCACCTGCATCACCCCGAGGTAGTACAGGATCGACATCAGCGCCGAGAAGAAGATGATCGCGGCGAGGCCGCGCCCGGCGAACGCGAACACGAAGCCGAGGTCGGACGAGCTCGCGTCGCCGAGCTTGCCGAACACCATCGCGGCGCCGGGGATCGACTTGTCGATCAGCGTGTTGACGAAGCTCGCCATCCCGGCGAACAGCGCGCGCCCGGACTCCGTGTTCAGGATCCACACGGCGAACACGCACTGCAGCGCGATCCCCCACAGCACGACGCGCCACGGGAAGCGCTTGCGATCGTTCGACAGCAGCCAGGCGATCGCGCAGAACGCGGCGAGCCCGATCAGTGCGCGCACGAACGGCATCGCGGCGCAGTCGAGCAGCCGACGGGCGGTGCCGTCAAGCGCGGAGGAGCGCGGATGTACCGAGCCCGCCTCGACTCCGCCGACTTGGCGTGATTTGAGCCCGCCTCGATTCCGGCGCGCTCGC
>SCVU01000789.1 GCA_004296785.1 Planctomycetota bacterium | reverse complement strand
CGCCGCGCCGCCCAAGGTGAGCGCACGCTTGTTTCGCGTCGGCGAGCTCGCGCCCCGCGAGCGCGCGAGCCTCGAACAAGGCCTGCGCGCGGATCTGGACGGCATCGACAGGGTCGCGATCGACAGCCTCGGCCGCGGCACCGTCGTGATGCGCGAGGGTGCGGACGCCGCTCCAGAAGCGCTGTCCGCGAGCTTGAGCAAGCGCGGATCGACCGCCGCGGACTTCGAGCTCAGGCGCTGGCCGCGGCTCGACGCGACCTACGAGGTCTCGGTCGCTGGGATGAGCTGCAGCAGCGAGACGCGCAAGGTCGCAGACGCACTCGCCGGAGTGGCCAAGGTCATCGCGGTGCACGTCGATCGGGAAGCCGGCACGGCGACGCTGTGGCTCAAGGAACCGTGCGACGCACTCGAAGGCAACGTGCGCGCCGCGCTCGCGTCGGCGGGCTTCGCCCCGTCGCGCTTCGAGTTGCGAGCGGACGGAGCGCCCGGGTCGGGTTGATCCACGACCGCGCGCGGCGGGCTCGCTAGCTGCCCTCGCGCTTGAACTCGTAGCGCTGCGGCGTGCCGCCCTTGAGCTGACCCGCCGTAGCCGTCAGCGCATCCTTGCCCGCGAGCTCGTACACGATCCGCCGCGGGTAGTCGTGGCGCGGATTCAAGAACACGGCCCGCGTCGCGCCGATCTCGGTGAGCACGAACTCGGTCGGCGCCTTGCCGCCCGGTTGCGCGACGTACACCAGTCCGCCGTCGCGCTCGACGATGCGCAGGTACTCGAACGCGGACATCTTCCCGCTCTTGTTGACCGTGCGCGACGTGGCGAGCATCGCGCCGCCGAGCGGCGGGCCCCAGCGCTCCTCGATCGCCGAGCCCGAGCTCCGCGTTCCGACCCACGCCCCCGCGATCCAGCCGACGTCCGCGATCGCGGCCTTCGCCGGCGTGGGCAGCGGGATGTCCTCGACGTGTTGGTAGAGCGCGACCGCCGGCTTGCCTTGCGGCGGATCGATCGCGACGCGCACGATCAGTCCCTCCGCCGTCGGGCGAAACTCGCGGCGAATCAACCCGATCGATCCGTCGCGCGCGTTGTCCGGCCCGCGCACGAACTCGACGTCGTACCCGAACTCGCCGTCCTTCCACGCGCCGCGGTAGCGCGCCTTCTTGTCCTGCTCGGCGATCTCGGTCGTCGAGCCGTCGAGCGCGACGCGCACGTCCTTGTGCCCGGAGCCGTGGCCGTTCAGCACGATCGCGCCATCCTCGACGCGCAGCGAGAACTTCGAGCTCATCGGGGCGCCCAACTGCTCGAGGCTGCGGCCCTCGGTGCGGTCTTCGACGAAGAGCCACTCGCCGTCCAGCGCGCGCACGCCGTCGGATTGCGGCGTGCGCGCGTCGGAGGCCGGCGCCATCGCGAGCGCGACGACCGTGGCGAAAAGAGCGAGTGCGGTTGCGAGATGCGTGCGCAATTTCATGGCGACGTCGATCCCCGCATCACTTCCGCTCGAGCTCGATGCGGTACGGCCCCTGCTCGACCATCGCGCCGATCGCCTTGCCCTGGTCGTCGAGCTTGAACTCGATGACCGACCACGGCGCTCCGAAGCGCGTCTCGCTGAGCGCGACGAGCGGGTGCTCCGGAACGCTGCCCTCGAATTTCACGAGCAGCTTGTCCCCGTCGCGGCGGAACCCCACGTTCGTCCCGACGGCCTTGTACAGGTACGCACCCACGTAGCGATCGAGAACGGCCGCCGACAGCACGACCGGCGCCGCTTGGGGTGCCTGCGGTTGCGGCTTCGGCGGACCCGGCGGCGGCGTCGGCGGGAGCGCATCGACGAGCTCCGCCATCCGCTTGCGCGTCGCCTCGTCCGGCAGACGGCCGATGCCGCCGCCGATGTTGTCGAGCATGTGCTCCGCCTTGGTCGTCCCCGTGCGGGCCACGGTGACGGCCGGATGGCTCAGCACGTACTTGAGGAAGAACTGCGCCCAAGTCTTCGCGTCGAACTCGGCGGCCCACTCGGGCAGCGGCGTGCTGCTGGCGCGCTGGAAGATGCGGCGGCGGTCGAACGGGAAGTACGCCATCACGGCGATCTTGCGCTCCTGTGCGAGCGGCAGGATCGTCTCCTCGACGCGGCGGTCGCCGACCGAGTAATCGGTGCCGATGAAGTCGAGCGGCTCGTTGCGCATGACCGTTTCGAGGTCGCCGAACGGCGGCATCGGCGCGTTCGCGGGGAACGCGAGGTGGTGCACGCCGATGTAGCGGACGCGCCCCGCCTTCTTCATCTCCCGCAGGACGGACAGGTGCGACGCCATGTCGGCGTTGCTGCCCACCATGACGAGGTCGATCTTCGGCACCTGGAACGCCGCGAACTTCTCCTCCATCGCCGCCTTCACGGCGGCGGCGTCCGGCTTCAGCGGCGGCCCGGCGTATCCGGGCAGGACCGGGACCGTCACGGACAGCGGGGTCGTCCAGAACAGCTTGCTCTGGATCCCGAGCTCGGTGGCGGCCTTGCGTGCGCCCTGCTCGCCCGCGGGTCCGCCGTGCAACACGTCGACGACCTTGCCGCCGTTGTCGACGAGCGTCTTGAGGACCGCTTGGATCAGGGCCCCATCCGCGGCCCGCGCCCCGAAGCTGATGGCGGGGAGTTTCTCGCCGGAAGACGGGATGGTCCGCTGGATCAGCTTTGCGCCCCACGGCTCGCGCGCGTGGAGAAGATTCGGAGTGAGCGCCAGCGCGGCGCCGGCGCCGACGGTCCGGCCGAGCAGTTCACGACGTGAGAGCATGCGAGTTCCTTGCGGTGAGTCGTCCAGGCACGTCACCCGATTCTGTGAACGCTTCCGGCCGCAACAACCACGACTGGGTTGCAGATGCGTAGCTGTTGCGCAAGCCGGCGCGACCTCGCCGACACCCTCGTGCGGTCGCACTCGACGAAAAAAGGGACCCGCGATGCCTCGCGAGTCCCTTCGTGATTGGTAGCGGGGGCAGGATTCGAACCTGCGACCTCCGGGTTATGAGCCCGACGAGCTGCCAGACTGCTCCACCCCGCGTCGAGTTGTGGCCAGCAGGGTAGTCAACGCGCCGCGGGTGTTCAAGCCCCTTCGATGCGGCCCGCCCACGCGCGCAGGCGCGCCAGCGCAGCGGCGAGCGGCGCGTCGGTCGACAGCGGTTCGCCCGCGAGCTCGCGATACAGCGGCGCGCGGCGCGCGGCGAGCAGCGCGAACTCTTCGAGTGCATTCGCGCCGGCGAGTCGCGGCCGTTCGACGCCGGATTTCTCGCTGCGCTCGGCGAGCACCGCGCGCGGCGCGTCGAGCCACGCGCAGCGACAGCGCGCCGCGAGGCGCTTGCGATTCTCCGCGCGCTCGACGACGCCGCCGCCGGTCGCGAGCACGAACGGCCCGGGCTGCGCGAGCACGTGCGCGAGCGCGCGCGCCTCGAGCTCGCGGAACGCGGGTTCGCCGAGCTCGCGGAGCAGTGCGCCGGCCGAACGCTCGACTGCACCGGCGCGCTTCGCGTCCCCCGCATGCTTCGCGTCCCCCGCATGCTTCCACAGCTCGTCGTCGAGATCGACGAACGGCACGTCGAGCTCGCGCGCCAGCGCGCGCCCGAGCGTCGTCTTGCCGGCGCCGCGCAGCCCGATGAGCGCGACGATCGGACGCGCGTCCCCCATCGCCGCGCCGCTCACGCCGGCGCCGGCGCGCCGCGCTCGGCCGCGAGCGCGTGCTCGAACGCGCCGCGCAGCACCGCCTGGTCGGGATCGACGCCCGTGAACGCCTTGAACTGCGCTCCCGCCTGCCGCACGAACCACTCGCCGCCGGGCACGGCGGTGCAGCCCTTCTGCATCGCCGCGACGAGCAGCGGCGTCTTCAGCGGCCGGTACACCGCGTCGAGCACGAGCGTGCCCGCTCGGATCCACTCGGCCGGGATCGGCAGCGCGCCCGGCGCGGCGAGCGAGCCGACCGGCGTCGCGTGCACGAGCACGTCGTACTCGTGCGCGGCGATCGCGCTCCAGTCGAGTGCGCTCGCGCCGAGCTCGCGCGCGAGCTGGTCGGCCTTCGCGCGCGCGCGACCGGCGACCGCGACCTGCGCGCCGAGCGGCACCAGCGCGCCGACCGCCGCGCGCGCCGCGCCGCCGGTGCCGAGCACGAGCACGCGCGCGGCCGCCAGCGCGACCGGCGTGCCCGGCTTCTGCGAGTGCACGCGCAGCGCGCGCTCGAGCGTCTCGCGCACGGCGTCGACGTCGGTGTTCGACGCGCGCCAGTGCTTGCCGTCGCGGACGAGCGTATTCGCCGCGCCGATGCGCTCGCACGCGCCGTCGCGCGCGCGCGCCGCGGCATAGGCGACGGACTTGAACGGCGCGGTGATCGAGAAGCCGCGGAAGACCTCGTCGGTCGCGAGCGCGAGGAAGCGCGCGCAGTCCGCGGGCTCGAACGCGACGTACACCGCATCGAGCTGCGCGTGCTTGAGCGCCATGCCGTGCACGCGCGGCGACCACGAGTGGCGCACCGGATTGCCGACCACGCCGAACACCGCGGTGCCCTGGTGCACGCCGCCGGGCGGGAGCAGCGCGAGCAGATCGTTGACGCGGATCTGCCCCGGCGCCGTCAGCTCCGGCAGCGGCTGGCCGGGGATCTGCGCCGCCGCCGCGTACGTGAACGGCGAGCCGAAGATCGTCGCGAGCACGCGCGTGAAGCTGCCGGCCTCGCCGCTGCAGAAGCCGACGAGTCCCTTCTGCGTCCGCAGGAACGCGAGCATGCGCAGGCCGTCCTCGCACGTGCGCGCGTGCGTGACGAGCTTCGCGATGTCGCCCTCGCCCATCTGGCCCTTGATCTCGTCGGCGAGCTCGGCGAGGTCCTCGGGCGTGCCGTCGGTGACGTGGCGCGACACGATCTTGTGGCACTTGCCGGCCAGCGCGCCGAGGTCGAGCGCGTCGCGCCAATCGACGTCGACGAAGCCGAAGCCGGCCTGCGCGGCGTCGCGCAACAGCGCGAGGCGCTGCTCGCGCGTGCCCTCGAAGTGGCCGAACGCGTCGCGCGCCGGGCACGCGGCGATCAGCGGCTTCTTCGCGCGCTTCGCTGCCGCGCGCAGCGCATCGAGGCCGGGATGGCCGAGCTGGTCGAGCCGCAGCTCGATCAGATCCGCGAGCGGCGCCTGCCGCTCGGCCTGTGCGACGAGCGCGTCGAAGCGCGTGTGGAGGTGGCTGACGACGATGGCCATGCGACCAGACTATGCCACGACCGAGCTCGGTCCCGGCCGCCGGATTCCGCGATCCGTGCTATCGTCGGCCTGCGGTTCGTTCGCGCGCTCGCTCGCAGCCCGCGCGTTTCCCCTTGCCGGAGTGCCTGAGCATGTTTCGTCGCTTTTTCACGTCGTTCGCGTTCGTGGTTTCGCTCGCGCTCGGCGCGCCGCTCGGCGCGCAGACGTTGCCGCTCGGCGCGACGCTGCTGAAGGACGTGCGCCCCGGTTCGGATGCGCAACCGATGGGCACGTTCGTCCATCACAGCGCCGCGACGCCGACGTACACGGTGTTCCGCGGGTTCAATCTCCCCACCGGCGCGGAGCCGTGGGTCAGCGACGGCACGACGGCTGGCACGCACATGCTCGCGGACGTGTTCCCGGGAGACTCGAGCGGGCTGCCGCTGCAGAGTTACGGGCCGCAGGGCGCGGCGCTCGGCGGCTTCACGTTCTTCGCCGCCTACACGCCGGCCTCGGGCACCGAACTGTGGCGGACGGATGGAACCGCGGCCGGAACGTCGCTCGTGCTGGAGATCGGGAACGGGGCGACGGGGTCGCAGCCGACGAGCCTCGTGACGCACGGCGGTTACGTGTACTTCCTCGCGGAGAACGCGAGCGGGATGAACGTCTGGCGCACCGACGGCACGAGTGCCGGCACCACGATCGCGCTCGACATGGCCGGCGCGTTCGGCACGCACCTCGGCTCCCTCGACATGTTGATCTCGGCGGCCGGCCGGCTGTGGTTGTGGGAACTGACCGGTCCGACCACGCGCCGGCTGTTCTGTTCCGACGGCACGCTCGCGGGGACGCAGATCGTGCGGTCGTTCACGGCCGTGCTGCCGTTGAACTCGAGCGCGATCGGCATCGGCTTCGGCGGCAAGCTCTACTTCGCGCTCCGCACGAGCCCGGTCCAGTTGCTCCCCGACCGCGGTGTTTGGGTGAGCGACGGGACCGCGGCGGGCACGCACAAGGTGCACACGGAGCAAGGCACCGCGTGGATCGCGCCGACGGCGAGCAAGGTCGTCTTCGCCTCCACGAGCCCACAAGGGGACTGGCTCCTGCACGCGACCGACGGCACCGCGGCGGGCACCACGTCCCTCGGGCAGTACAAGCTGTGGGTGTCCGTGAACCCAAACGAGTCGCTCGAGCCGGCGCCGATCGGCAATGGCGTGTGCTTCAGCGCGCTGCGCGTCGGCGGCAGCGGCGGCTACGAGCTCGAGTTCACCGACGGCACGGCCGCCGGCACCTACCCGATGGTCGACATCAATCCCGGGCCGGCCCACGCGCAGTGCGAACGGCTGACGGCATGGAACGGCCGTGTGTACTTCACCGCGTTCGAGCCGCAGCGCGGCCGCGAGCTGTGGCGCAGCGACGGGACCCCCGCCGGCACGCGGCTCGTGGCGGATCTCACGCCGGGCAGCGAATCGACGGTGTTCGACTACCACCCGTCGTTCCAATCCATGCCCGGCGGGCTCTCCTTCGGCGCGGCGGTGGGAGCGACCGGCCAGGAGCCTTGGATCACCGACGGCACGAGCGCCGGGACGAAGTTGCTCGCCAACATCGCTCCGGACGCGGCGGCGTCGTCGAACATCGCCCTCGTCGAGCGGCTCGGCACGCGTGCTGTCTTCACCGCGCATGACGGTGTGCACGGCCGCGAGCTGTGGACGAGCGACGGGACGGGAGCGGGTACGCAGCTCCTGCTCGACGCCGCGCCGGGCGCGGCCTCCGGCGGGCCGACCGCGGCGGCGGTGCTCGACGGGCGCCTCTTGTTCGACGGCGGCCCCGTGGGTGATCGCGAACTGTGGATCAGCGACGGCACGAGCCCGGGCACGCACGAGCTCGTCGACATCGACGCGCAAGCGCAGAGCCTGCCCGAGCAGTTCCTCGCGGCCGAGGGGCGCGTGTACTTCGTCGCGTTCAGCTTCGCGAACGGCTACGAGGTGTGGTCGAGCGACGGGACGGCAGCCGGGACCGCGCTGACCTCCGACCTCGTCGTGGCACCGGTCCTTTCCCCCCCGAGCCCGTCCACCGCGCGGCCGAAGCTGCTCGCTACGGTCGGTGCGCGCGTCTACTTCACCTGGCAGCGCTTCCAGGTGCCGGGGCTTCCAGACACCGGTGTGGAACTCTTCGTCTCCGACGGCACGAGCGCCGGCACGCAGCTCGTCGCGGACCTCACGCCGGGCTTGGGCTCGTCGCAGTTCTACGAAGCAGCGCGCGTCGGCGATCGGCTCGCCTTCGCGTTCAACACGCCGACGCTCGGCTTCGAGCTGTGGACGACCGACGGCACGCCGAGCGGAACGCAACCGCTGCTCGATCTCTTCCCGGGCCCGGAGGGCTCGTTCGCGCAGAACCTCGCGACGTACGGCGATCGACTGCTGTTCGGCGCGAGCGACGGCACGACGAGCTACCTCGACCTGTGGATCAGCGACGGCACGGGCGCGGGCACGCAGAAGCTGTTGCCGCAGTCCGCGGTCGGCCCGCTGCTCGCGACGAACTGGCACGCGCCCGACGGCGAGATCCCCGGTCCGCTCGCCTGGTTCCAGCTCGGCGGGCCGCTGTCGCCGAACGAGCTGTGGCGCACCGACGGCACCGCCGCGGGCACGTTCCGCGCGCACGCCTACGACGTGAGCTTCCAGACCTTCGAGAAGTTCCCCACGCAGTACGTGCTCGGCGACGTCGGCGCCGGCGGCGCGCACGCGTTCATCAAGTCGACGACGGGCAGCGGGGTCGAGATGTGGATCGCCGACGGCTCGCTCGACGGCGTCACGCACGCCGCGGACACGCACGTCGGCCCGCTCGGAGCCAATCCGCGCGACGTCGTGCGCATCGGCAACCAGTTGCTGTTCGTCGCCGACGACGGCATCACCGGCGAGGAGCTGCACGCGCTGCCGTTCGGACTGCTGCCTGCGTTCGACGCGAGCTCGTACGGCCACGGTTGCTCGTCGCAGCCGCTCGCACCGCGCATCGGGTCGAGCGGCGCGCTCGTTCTCGGCGCGAACGCGTCGATCGATCTGGCCGACGCGCTGCAGGCCACGAGCGCGATCCTGTTCTGGTCGGGCGCGGCCGCGCAGCTCGAGCTCGGCAACGGCTGCGCCGCGCTGCTCGCGCAACCCGTGTTGCTGGCGACGGCGAGCACGGGCGCTTTCGGCGCGGCGAGCAAGTCGTTCACGATCCCTGTCGATCCCGCGCTGCTGGGCGCGCCGTTCCACTTCCAATGGGCCGTGCTCGAGCCTGCGGGTCCCTTGTTCGGCGCCCTCGGGCTCAGCGACGGGCTCGAAGTGCTGGTCGGCCCGTAGCCGCGGCGCGGTCTCGGCGGCTCAGCGCAGCGCACGCTCGAACGCCGCGACCGTGCGCCGATCGAGGCGCTTGCCGCGCTGTGCGAGCTCGAGCAGTTCGAGCGACAGCACGCGGTACGCATGGCCGGCGCGCGAGGCGCGCCCGAGCGCGGCCACGTGCTCGCGGACGACCTGCAACTGTCCGCGCGCCAGCGGGCCGCGCAGTTGCACCGCGCCGTCGAGCACGCGCCCGCGCGAGCCGCGGAACACCGCCGAGTTCAGCAACGCCGCCGCGCCCTGATCGGCGGCCTCGGGCGCGAGGCCCGCGCCCGCGAGCAGCTTCGCCGCGAGCTGGTGCAGCGCGAGGCCGCCGTTGTTCGCGAGCACGCAGCCCGCGTGGTACAGCCGCCGCGCGCCCGCGTCGTCCGGCAGCGCCCACACCTGCGCGCGCGGCTCGAGCTGGCGCACGAGCCAGCGCGCCTGCGCGAGCACGGCCGCATCGCCCGAGCAGGTCCAGCAGTTCTGCACCGCGCGCACGTGCTCGCGGCCCGCGCGCCGGCTGAACGCGCGCATTGGGTGCAGCACGCCGACGCCGATGCCGAGCTTCGCGAGCGGCGCGAGCGCGTCGGAGCCGAGATTGCCGGCCGCGTGCAACACCGCGCGCGGCCGCGGCCCGTCGCGCCACGCGCGCGCGAGACGCGCCGAGATCTCGGGGAGGCGGTCCTCCGGCACGCACAGGTAGACGACGCGAGTGCGCGCGAGCCCCGCGTCGTCGCCGCGCCGCGCGCGGACCGCGATGCCGCGCGCGCGCAGTCGGTGCAGCACGTACGAGCCGAGGCGACCGATGCCGACGAGTCCGACGGCGTTCGCGCCGCGCGTGCTCTCCTTGCGGCGCGCGCTACGGCGCGCCTTCGCCCGCCTGCTGCTCGTACTGCTCGTAGTCGAGGTCATCGAAGCGCGGCGCAACGTACCCGGCCTGCTGGCTCTTCTCCAGCTCGGCGCGGTACGCGTCGAGGATCGCGCGCTCGAGCGCGCCGCGCGCCTGCTGATGGATCGGATGCGCGATGTCGGCGTACAACCGCGGCTTGCCGCGCACGTCGAGCGCGCCGCGGTGCTCCTTCAAGCGCATCCCGCAGTCGTTGCAGAAGCGCGCGCGCAGGTGGTTCTTGCCGCCGCAGCGCGAGCACTTGTCGCATAGCTTGCGGCTCGGCATCGCGACGAACGGACCGTCGGGACCGTCGATCACCTTGAGGTCGCGCACGACGAGCTCGCCGTCCAGCGTCAGGCTGGCGAACGCGCGCAGCTTGTCGGGTTGACCGACCAGCAGCTTGATGCGGATCTCGGTGACGTTCACGGCCGCCACCCGCGGCGGCTACCGCGCGTCGACCGGATGCACGCCGCGCCCGAGCGGACGGCACACGCGCGCCGCGCGCAGCGCGATGCCGGCCGCGGCGCAGGCGTCGCGCAGCGCCGCGAGCTCTTCCGCCGCCCGCGCGGGATCGCCGTGCAGGCCGAAGAACGCGCTGCCGCTGCCCGACAACCGCCAGTGCGCCGCGCCGCAGCCGTCGAGCACCGCGCGGACGCGCGCGAGTGCGGGCACGGCACGCAGCGCGGCGGGCTCGAGGTCGTTGTGCAGTCGCGCGCGCGCTGTGGGTTCGTCGAGTTCAAGCAGCTCCACGGGCACGCTAGGCGCGGCGTTCGGAGCGCGCAACGAAGTTGCAAGCGCCGCGTACACCGCGGCGGTCGGACTTCCGATCGCGGGCACGAGCAGCGCGATCCACCACGCGCGCGTCGGAGCC
Source organism: Planctomycetota bacterium (assembly GCA_004296785.1). Classification (GTDB taxonomy): domain Bacteria; phylum Planctomycetota; class UBA1135; order UBA1135; genus GW928-bin9. The sequence continues at coordinate 13,944 of SCVU01000789.1, read as the reverse complement.
GCGAGCGGCGTGACGAGCTCGCCGCGCCCGCGACACAGCGCGTAGCCGCTCGGCGCCGCGCCGAAAAAGGCGACATCGGCGCCCAATTCCGCCAGCGCCGCCGCGCGCTCCGCGGCGCTCGCGAATGCGCCGCGCAGCGCATCGATCGCGAGCAGCGCCGCGGCGGCGTCGGAGCTGCCGCCGCCTAGCCCTCCTTGCGAAGGCACGTGCTTGTAAAGCTTGAGTTGAACCCCGGTGCTCGCGCCGGCGCGCGCGGCCGCGCGCAGCGCGAGGTTGCGCGCATCGCGCGGGATGTCGTCGCTCGCCGCTGGGCCGGCGAGCTCGAGCTCCGCTGGCGCCGCGCCGCCGACGCGGACTTCGAGCTCGTCGCACCAGTCCAGCGCGAGCAGCGTCGTCGCGACCTCGTGGTAACCGTCGGGACGCTTGCCGAGCACCGCGAGGAACGGGTTGATCTTCGCCGGCGCGCGCCACAGCACGCTCGCGCTCGCGCTCATCGCGGTGCGCCGTCCAAACGCAGCGTGTCGATCAGGCGGACATCGCCGCAGTACGCCGCCAGCAGTCCTTGCGCGCGCTGCAGCGCTCCGCGCGGCCGCGCGGCCGTCCAGCGCTCGGGATCGCGCACCTCGGCGTACTCGATGCGCAGCGGCGACGCGCCCGCGACGCGCGCGAGCAACGCGCACAGCGCATCGGCATCGCGCTCGCCCTTCTGCCACGCGCTCTGCGCCGCGTACAGCGCGCGCGACAGCGCGAGCGCGTCGACGCGCTGCTGCGGCGAGAGCCGCGCGTTGCGCGACGACATCGCGAGGCCGCTCGGCTCGCGCAGCGTCGGGCACACCTCGATCGGCGGCCCGCCGAGCGCGCGCGCGAGCTCGAGCACGACGCGCGTCTGCTGGAAGTCCTTCTCGCCGAAGTACGCGCGCGCGGGTTTCACGAGCTCGAACAGCCGCGCGACGATCGTCGCGACGCCGGCGAAGTGGCCGGGGCGGCGCTCGCCCTCCAGCCCCTCGGCCGCGGCGCCGGGATCGCGCAGCGGCACGTTGGCGAGGTCGCCGCCGCTGCCGGGGAAGAACTGCGCGAGCGTGCCGGTGAACGCCATCGCCGCGCCGGTCACGTCGAGCAGCACCGCATCGGCGCCGAAGTCGCGCGGGTACAGCTCGTAGTCGCGCGGATCGTTGAACTGCAGCGGATTGACGAAGATCGACACGACTGCGACGTCGTTCTCCTCGCGCGCCCGCCGCACCAGCGCGAGGTGCCCATCGTGCAGCGCCCCCATCGTCGGCACGAAGCCGATGCGCGCGCCGCGCGCGCGCCGCTTGTCGCACCACTGCGCCGCGAGGACCGGGTGGTCGATGCGCTCGATCACGAGCACCCCACGCGGCCGCGCAGGATCGCGTCGAGCTCGAGGCAGCGCGCGGCGACCGTGCGCTTGCAGCCCGGCAGCACGAGCGACGCGTCGATCGCGCGCAGCGGCTCGAGCACGAACAGCCGCTCCTCCAGGCGCGGGTGCGGCAGCGCCAGCGCGGCCGTCGCGCGCGTCTCGCCCTCGTACAGCAGCAGATCGAGATCGAGCGTGCGCGGTCCGTTCGCGACCGCGCGTTCGCGGCCGCGCTCGCGCTCGAGCTGCTGCAGCCGCGCGAGCAGTTCCTCGGGCGACAGGCGCGTCGCGACGCGCAGCGCGCCGTTGAGGTACGGGCCCTGCCCCGCCGGACCGCCGACGGCCTCGGTCTCGATCCACGGCGAGACCGCGTCGACTTCCAGGCCGCGCGTCGCGCAGAGGCCGGCCACCGCCGCGGCGAGGTGCTCCTCGCGCGCGCCGACGTTGCTGCCGAGCGCGATCCAGGCTCGCGGCCGGCGCGCGCTCACGGCTGTCGCTCCTTCGGCGCGCGGAACAGCGGCTCGCGGCGCACGAGCGCGCGCAGCAGCCCCGCGATCCAGAACCCGTTGAACGCGACGAACAGCACCGGCACCGGCGCGAGGTAGAACACGAACAGCGCGCACACGACGAGCACGAACGTCGAGAACGGGTGGCGCTCGCGCGTCAGGTAGCTGACCGCGTGCACGTACTTCACGCGGCTCGCCATCAACAGGCCGATGATCGGCAGCAGCACGACGAGGTACGGCGGCACCGCGCGCAGGAACGGCGACCAGTCGACGTCGCGCATCCAGCCCATCACGCGGCCGAACGGCGTGACGTCGCCGTGCGCGCCCTCGAGCTCGGGCCGGCGCAGCACGAGGTACACCCACAGCGTCGAGACGACCGCGCCGGCGGCGGCCGGCGACGGCAGCCCCTTGAACGACTGGTGCGCTTCCTCGTCGGGCTCGTTCTCGAGGTTGAAGCGCGCCAGGCGCAGGATCGCCATCGACGCGAACAGCGCGGCGGCCAGGAAGTGCAGGCGCGGAGAGGACAGCGAGCGCAGGTCGGCGCCCTCGTGCTCGATCAGCACCTTCGCGAGCAGCGCCGGCGTCACGCCGAAGGTCAGCGCGTCGGAGAACGAGTCGAGCTGCGCGCCGAGCTCGGACGCGCTGCCCGTCAACCGCGCGACCCAGCCGTCGAGCGCGTCGAAGACCATCGCGAGGAAGACGAGGAAGCAGGCCTGCTCCATCTTCACGTAGAAGAACGCGTCGCGCGCGGCCGCGAACTCCTTCGTTCCTGGCGCGACGCCGTCGGGTTGCCACGCGAGCCCGTCGATCGCATACGACAGCGCGAGCAACCCGCAGAACGCGTTGCCCAGCGTGATCAGGTTGGGCAGGAGGTGGATCTTCTTCACGAGAGCGGCCGCGCACCGGCCCAGACGATGCTACGGAAGTCGCGCGCTGGCCACCACTTGGCGCTACAACGCCGCGCGCGCATCCGCTACAGTGCGCCGATGAGCGAAATCCTCGAGATCCGAGCGCGCGAGATCCTCGATTCGCGCGGCAATCCGACCGTCGAGGTCGACGTCAAGCTGGAGAGCGGCGCCTCGGGCCGCGCGGCCGTCCCCTCCGGTGCGAGCACCGGCCACTACGAAGCGCACGAGCTGCGCGACGGCGAGGGCCGCTACGGCGGCAAGGGCGTGTTGAAGGCGGTCGAGAGCGTCAACACCGAGCTCGCCAATCACCTCGTCGGCTACGACGCGCTCGACCAGGGCACGCTCGACGCCGCGATGATCGCGCTCGACGGCACGAAGAACAAAGAGCGCCTCGGCGCGAACGCGATCCTCGGCGTGTCGCTCGCCGCCGCGCACGCGGCCGCGCAGGAGTGCGGCCTGCCGCTGTACCGCTATCTCGGCGGCGCGACCGCGCGCGTGCTGCCGGTGCCGATGCTGAACATCCTGAACGGCGGCGCGCACGCGGACAACAACGTCGACCTGCAGGAGTTCATGATCATGCCGTTCGGCGCGACGCGCTTCTCGGAGGGCCTGCAGATGGGCACCGAGGTGTACCACGCGCTGAAGAGCGTATTGAAGAAGCGCGGGCTGTCGACCGGCATCGGCGACGAGGGCGGCTTCGCGCCGAACCTGAAGAGCAACGAAGAGGCGATCGAGGTGATCCTCGCGGCCGTCGAGAAGACGGGCCTCTTGCCTGGCAAGGACGTCGTGCTCGCGCTCGACGCGGCGTCCGCCGAGTTCCTCGAGAACGGCAAGTACCACGTCGACGGCAAGCCGCACTCGGCGGCCGAGATGGTCGAGTTCTACGCGCGCTGGTGCGACAAGTACCCGCTCTTCTCGATCGAGGACGGCCTCGATCAGGACGAGTGGGCAGGCTGGCAACTGCTCACCGAGCGCCTCGGCGCGCGCGTGCAGCTCGTCGGCGACGACTTGTTCGTCACGAACACCGAGCGCGTGCAGATGGGCATCGACAAGCGCGCGGGCAACGCGGTGCTGATCAAGGTCAACCAGATCGGCACGCTGACCGAGACGCTCGACACGATCTCGCTCGCGCATCGCTCGGGCTTCCGCTGCATCATCAGCCACCGCTCGGGCGAGACCGAGGACACGACGATCGCCGACCTCGCGGTCGCGACGAACGCCGGCGAGATCAAGACCGGCGCGCCGTGCCGCTCGGACCGCGTCGCGAAGTACAACCGGCTGCTGCGCATCGAGGAAGAGCTCGGCGACGCCGCCGTCTACGGCGCGCGCTACCTGCGCGCACCGACCAGCTCGAAGTGATGCGCGCAACCACGTGATGCACGCGAGGTGAACCGATGGACGAGCCCGCACCCGAGTCCCCCGCCCTCGAACCCGCGCCGACCGGTCGACTTTCGCGGCTCGCCGCGCAGCACCGGCCGCGCGCCGAGCGCTGGATGAAGACGGCGCCCGTTTGGGTGCCGCTGGTGCTCGCCGCGCACATCGCGCTGCTCGGGATGCTGCCCGCGTTCCTCGAGTCGCGGCGCCTGTCGAACGAGGAGCAGGCGCTGAGCGCGCGCATCGACGCGGCCAACCAGCGCGGGCTCGAGCTCGAGCGGCTGCGGCGCGCGCAGCAGGACCCGACCTACCTCGAGCGCGAGGCGCGCGCCGCGCGCTACGGCACCGGCACCGGCACCGCGGCCGACGCCGGCGCCGCCGGCGCCGAACAGCCGGCGTCCACGCCGAGCTCGCCGCGCTAGCACGGCGGAACTGGACCGAGCAGCATGCGCGCGCGATCTCTTGCCGTCGCGTGCGCGCTGAGTGCCGCGCTGCACGCAGCGCTCGCCGCGCAAGGCGGCGCGAACAACGCCGCGCTGCCGGTCTCGACCGGCGCCGAGGAGCGCCTCGCACAGGGCGACGACGCGCTGCGCCTGCGGCCCGACTCCGCCGACGCGTTCGAGCACTGGCACGGCGCGCTGGTCGAGTTCGGGCCGGCCGCGCTCGTCGAGCGCCGCAAGGAACCCGGCGCCTTCGACGCGCTGTGCGTCGCCGTGCGCAAGCGCGTGCTCGCGCTCGACACGGCCGGGCGGCGCCGCTGGAGCGAGCGCTTCGAGCCGCTCGCCGCGCGCTCCGGATCCGACTGGCGCGCGCTTTCGACCGCGCTCGATCGCGAGCCGTTCTGCGCGTCCGCGCTGCGCGCCGGGCTGCGCGCGGTCGACCTCGCGCTCGCCGGCGGCGAGATCGCGGCCGCGCAGTCGCTCGCGTCCGACGTGCTCGCGCAGGCGCGCGTCGCGCGCGAGTTCGCGCCGCAGGTCGCACAGCTCGAGAGCGCGGCCGAACACCGGCTCGCGGCGCTGCGCGCGCGCGAGCCGGCGGCGCGCCGGTCGCCGCGCGGGCCGCTCGAGCTCGCGACGGTCGCGCCGATCGGACCGCCGGGCCGCATCGCGAATTGGGATCCGTTCACGCTCGACGCCGGACTCGCGCGCGGGCTCGCGGCCGGCCTCGCCTGCGACGGCGAGCACGTCGTGGTGCAGACGCCGACCGCGACTTGGTGGGCCGCGCCCGACCTCGGCGCGCTGCGCGGCTTCGAGCCGCGCGAGCTCGTGCGCCGCGTGCGGCCCGATCTCGCGCCCGACGCGGGCGCGCTCGCGGCGCCGGGCTGGACGACGCAGCCGCTGCTGTCCGGTCGGCGGCTGTGGATGGTGCTCGGTCGCTCGCTCGACGGCTTCGCGCCGAACGCGCTCGTGTGCATCGATTTGCCGGCCGAACACGCGAGCGCCGCGCTCGCGCCGCAGGTGCCCGAGCTCGCGTGGCTGCGCTCCGGCAACGAGCACTACGACGCGCGCCTGGCGGAAGTGCGCGCGCCGTCCGGCGCGGCCGCGTGGCCCGCGGAACTCGAAACGGCGGAGTTCCAAGCGCCGCTCGTGCGCGTCGGCGAGCTGTTGCTCGCGCGCGCGCGGACGCTCGAGCCGACCGCGCGGCAGTGGCTGCTCGCGCTCGATCCCGACAGCGGAGCGCTGCGCTGGAGCGCGCTGACCGCCGAGGGCGCGTTCCTGCTGCACGACGATCCGCGGCTGCGCCTGATCGACACCGACCGCGCGTCGCGCACCGCGGGCGCCGGCCCGCTCTCCGCGGCCGACGGACGCGCGTTCGACGGCACGCACCTCGGTCTGGGCGCGCTGGTCCGACTGTCCGACGGCGCCGTGCTCGGCGCGCGCCGCCACGCGCGCCGCGCGCCGGCCGCGAGCGCGCGCGAGGAGCTCGGCGGTTCGACCGGCGCACTGCTCCCGACCGCGGCGCCGGCCGTGCTCCCCGCGCTGTGGCTGCCCGCCGACGGCGACCGCGTCGGCGCGTGGCGCAGCGACGCGGGCTCCGGCGCGCTCGAGCTCGCCGAGTCGGTCGCGCTCGTGTTGCGCTCGACCGCGCCGAGCGCGCACCTCGCCAGCGCGCACGACGGCCTGCCGGTTCCACCGCGCTTCGACGCCGGGCCGCGCGTCGCCCTGCTCGGGACGAGCGGCGAGCGCGTGTGGCTGTTGCGCGAGGAAGACGAGCGCTGGCGGATCGCCGACGTCGGCGCCGCCGCCGGAGCGAGCTTCGAGCGCCGGCCGCCGCGCGCGCAGGTCGCCGGCTGCCTCGGCTGGCCGGGCGGCGCGCTCGTCGCGGACGAGGAAGCGCTGTGGCTGTTCGAACTCGGTACGGACGTGCGGCTCGTGCAGCGCCTCGAGTTCCGCGAGCTGCTCGAGCGGCAGCACTCGCGCTTCGTCCAGCCGTTCCAGGCGCGGCCGATGGCCGTCGCCAGCGACGGTCGCTGGGTCTGGCTCGCGACCCCGAGTCACTGGCTGGTTTTCCGCTGCGCCTCCTGAGGTCGCGCGACCGAAAACCCACCCGGATGCAGCGCACCCGCCTTTAACATGAATGGGCCTGTACGCGGCTCGACGACTCGCGTACGAGCAAGGCTTCGTTCCCGGCTGTGCCGGGCCGACTCGCAGCGCGAGGCGCGCTCGCAACCGCCCGCCTCGCAACCCAGCAGCACAAGTCCGACCACTCCCACGTCCACGACCGGCGACCGCAGCGATGACCGACCAGCTAGGACCCGCACTCGACCAGCTCCGCGACGCGCGCGCGCGGCTGAAGCAGGAACTCCACAAGGCCATCGTCGGGCAGGACGAGGTGATCGATCAGCTGCTGCTCGCGCTGCTCGTGCGCGGTCACTGCCTGCTGGTCGGCGTCCCGGGCCTGGCGAAGACGCTGCTCGTGTCGAGCCTCGCGCGCACGCTCGACCTCGGCTTCAACCGCGTGCAGTTCACGCCCGACCTGATGCCGGGCGACATCACCGGCACCGACTTGTTGCACCTCGACCCGGCCACCGGCGAGCGCAGCTTCCGCTTCGCGCCCGGGCCGATCTTCGCGAACGTCGTGCTGGCCGACGAGATCAACCGCACGCCGCCGAAGACGCAGGCCGCGCTGCTCGAGGCGATGGTCGAGCACCAGGTGACGATCGGCGGGCGGCGCCACCCGCTGCCCGATCCGTTCTTCGTGCTGGCGACGCAGAACCCGATCGAGCAGGAGGGCACGTACCCGCTGCCCGAGGCGCAGCTCGACCGCTTCACGTTCCTCGTGCGCGTCGACTACCCGTCGGGCACCGACGAGCGCGAGATCCTGCGCCGCACGACCGGTGCTGAGGAGCCGCAGCTCGCGCGCGTCGTCACGGCGGAGCAGCTCTTGTCGATGCAGCGCGCGGTCCGCGCGATCGTCGCCGTCGACACCGTGCTCGACTACGCGGTCGAGCTCGCGCGCGCGACGCGCGTGCACGGCGACGGCGCGCACGGCGGCGTCAAGCCGTGGGTCAAGCAGTGGGTCACCTGGGGCGCCGGTCCGCGCGCCAGCCAGTGCCTGATCCTCGCCGCGAAGGCGAGCGCCGCGCTGGCCGGCCGCGACCACGCGTCGATCGACGACGTGCGCGCGGTCGCGCACCCGGTGCTGCGCCACCGCATCGTCACGAACTTCTCCGCCACCGCGGAGGGCGTGACGAGCGACGTGATCGTCGATCGCCTGCTCGCCGAGGTCGACCCGCGCGTCGCCGTCGGTGCCGGCCTGCCCGGCGTGCGCGAGAACGGCCGCTAGCGCACCGCGCGATCCATGCAAGGTGAGGCAGCCAACGCGGGAGCCGCTCCGGGCGCGCTCGATCCGGCGGTGCTCGATCGGCTGCACGGCCTCGAGCTCGTCGCGCGCGCCGCCGTCGAGGGCTTCCAGGCCGGCGTGCACCGCTCGGCGCGCCGCGGCAGCTCGGCCGAGTTCGCGCTGCACCGCGAGTACGTGCCGGGCGACGAGCTGCGGCGCCTGGACTGGAAGGTCGCGGCGCGCCTCGATCGGCTCGTGGTCAAGGAGTTCGAGGAGGAGTCGAACCTCGACTGCCACATCGTGCTCGACCAGAGCGCGTCGATGAAGTTCGGCAGCCTGCGCTGGTCGAAGCTCGATTACGCGCGCTGGTGCGCGGCCGCGCTGGCGACGCTGGTGCTCGGCAATCGCGATCGCTGCGGGCTCGTGCTGTGCGCCGACAGCGTCGTCGCCAAGGTCCCGCCCGCCTCGGGCGCCGCGCAGCGCGCCGCGATCCTCGGCGAGCTCGAGCGCGCGCGGCCGGCCGGACCGACGCAGCTCGGCACGGTGCTCGACTGGCTGTCGACGCGCCTGCGCCGCCGCGGCCTCGTCGTCGTGCTGTCGGACTTCCTCGACGAGCCGGCGCGGATCGCCGACGGCATCCGCAAGCTCGCGTCGCTCGGTCACGAGCCGATCCTCGCGCAGGTGCTCGATCCGGCCGAGCTCAGCTTCGACTACGAGGGCCTGCTGCAGCTCGAGGACCTCGAGGGCGACGCGCGCGTGCGCATCGACGCGCGCGCGCTGCGCAACGCGTACCTCGCCGAGCTCGAGGCGCACCAGCGCGCGCTGCGTGCCGCGGCGCACTCGCTCGGGCTCGATCTGCTCGAGATCCGCACCGACGCGCCGCTCGACGCGGTGCTGTCGACGTATCTCGCGCGCCGCATGGCGCGCACGAGAGGACGGCGCTAGCACGTGGGACCGCTGCAGGGATTCGTGCACCCGGGCCTGCTCGGCCTGGCCGCGCTCGCGGTCGTGCCGCTGCTCATCCACCTGCTGCGCCGGCGCAAGCCGCGCACGCTCGAGTGGGGCGCGATGCGCCTCGTGCGCCTCGCGCACGAGCGCACGCGGCGGCGCACGAACTTCGAGAACCTGCTGCTCCTGCTGCTGCGCATGGCCGCCGTCGCCGCGGGCGCGCTGCTCATCGCGCGACCGCTGCTGCGCGACGACGCGCTGCCGGGCGTGCTCGACGCGCCGCGCCGCGACGTCGTGCTGCTGCTCGACGCGTCGGCCTCGATGCAGCAGCTCGCCGGCGGCGAGAGCGCGTTCTCGCGCGCGCTGCGCGAGGCGGAGCGCGAGCTCGGCACGCTGCGCGACGAGCGCGGCGACCGTGCGGTGCTGATCGTCGCCGGTGAGCAGGCGCAACTGCTCGCCGAGCGCAGCCTCGGCGAGGTGCGCGCCGCGCTGGCGGGCGACCTGGCGGCCGAGGACGGCACGGCCGACTACGCCGGCGCGTGTGCGCTCGTCGGCCGCTGGCTGGAGCGGCGCAGCGAGCTCGACGCGCGCCACGCGCCCGAGCTGCACCTGTACACCGACCTGCAGCACAGCGGCCTGTCGACGCGCGAGTTCGGCGCCGCGCTCGACGCGCTCGCGCCGTACGGCGTCGCGCTGCAGGTCCACAGCGTCGCCGGCACCGAGCGGCCCGACGACCTCGCGGTCGAGGCGCCGCGCGTGCTCGTCCCGCACCCGCGCCCCGGCGTGCCGTTCCCGGTCGAGGTCGACGTGCACAACGCCGGCGCGCGGCCCGCGACCGCGCGCATCGCGCTGTTCGTCGGCGGCGAGAAGGTCGGCAGCGAGGCACTGGCCGTCGACGGCGGCGCGCGCACGCGCGCGCGCTTCGAGGCGCGCGTCGCGGCGAGCGGCGAAGTGCTGGTCGAGGCGCGCCTGGAAGGCGACGCGTACCCGCTCGACGATGCGAGCGGCAGCGTGATCGAGGTCGCCGCGCCGCTCGACGTGCTGCTCGTCAGCGGCGAGCTCGACGCCGATCTCGAGCGCGATCCGAGCGCCTACCTGCAGGCCGCGCTCGGTTCGACCGGCGGCGCCGAGACGCCGCTGTCGGACGCCGCGCTGTTCGACGCGCGCGTGGTCGGCAGCGCGGAGCTCGACTCGCCGGACGTCGATCTCGCGCGTCCCGACGTCGTCTGGCTGGTCGACCTGCCGAGCCTGTCGGCGAACGCGGCCGCGCGGCTGCGCGCGCGCCTCGACGCCGGCGCGCCGCTCGTGATCAGCCTCGGCCCGCGCAGCGAGCCGAGCGCCTGGGCTGCATGGTCGTGCGCGGAGGACGGCGCGTTCGGTCCGCAGGCGCTGCTGCCCGCGCGCCTCGACGGCCGGCGCGAGCTCGCCGACCGCGCGCCCGGCTACTTCCGCGCGGCGACGATCGACGCCGAGCACCCGGCGCTCAGCTTCTTCGCCGACGAGCGCTGGCGCCCGCTGTTCTGCGAGCTCCCCTACCGCGGCTTCGTCGCGAGCACGCCGGCGCGCGACGCGCGCGTGCTGGCGCGCTTCGACGATCCGTCGGCGAGCCCGCTGCTCGTCGAGCTGCCGCTCGCGCGCACGTCGGTCTACCTGTGGACGAGCAGCTTCGACCGCGCGTGGTCGCGCCTGCCCGACTCGCCGCGCACGCTGATCCCGCTGCTGCAGGAATGGCTGCTCGGCGCGGCCGACCCGACGCGCGCGCCGCGCCGCGCCGTGGTCGGCGCGACGCTGTTCGCCGAACTGCGCGGCTTCCCGCGCGAGCCGTCGTGGCGCGCGCCCGACGACCGCACGGTGCCGCTGGCCGGTCCGGTGCAGGAGGTCGCGGCGAACCTGTGGCGCGTCGAGTGCGGCGAGCGCGCCCGGCGCGTCGGCGCATGGCGCCTCGTGTGCGCCGATGCGCCGCCGCGGCACTGGTGGATCGAGCTGCCGCAGGTCGAGCGCGACCTCGCGCGCATCGACGCGCGCGACCTGCCGCTCGTGCACCCGCTGCTGCGCGCGGCGGTCGAGACCGCCGCGCCCGACGCCGACGCCACTGACGGCGCGCCCGCGCGCCACGCCGAGTGGTGGCGGCTGTGCGTGTGGCTCGTGCTCGCGCTGCTGGTCGCCGAATCGCTGTGGGCCGCACGCATCGGGAGTCGCCGCTCGTGAGCGCGCTGCTCCAAGCGACCGGCGAGCCCGCGCAGCAAGTCAGCCTGCGGCTGCTCGAGCTGCCGGCCGGCTGGATCGTGCTGCTGGTCGTGCTGCCGGCCTGCGCGCTGCTCGGCTGGTTCGCCTACCGCGACCGCAAGCTGCCGCGCGGCGCGCGCTTCGCGCTGTCCGCGCTGCGCGCGCTCGCGCTGCTGTTCGTCTGCGTGATCCTGTGGCGGCCGGTGCGCGAGCGCGCGCGCGAGGACGTGCACCCGGCGGTGCTGGCCGTGCTCGTCGACGACTCCTCGAGCATGCTGCGCAGCGAGGACGCGAGCTCCGATCCCGCGCTGCAGCGCGCGCGCGAACGCGCGACCGGCATCGCGAGTGCGAGCGCGACGCGCCTCGAGCTCGCGCGCGCCGCCGTCGAGCGCGTGCTGCTCCCCCACGCGCGCGCCAACGACTACGAGGTCGAGCTGTACGCGTTCGACGCGGCGCTGCGCTCGGTCGACAGCCTGGCCGGCCTCAACGGCCAGGGCGGCGCGACGCACGTCGACGACGCGCTCGCGCGCGCGTCCGAGCGGCTGCGCGGCCGCCACGTCACCGATCTCGTGATCGTGTCCGACGGCCGCTCGAGCCCCGACGTCGTCGGCGCGACGGCCGGCGCGCACGCGGCGCGCAGCGCGGGCACGCGCGTGCACACGCTGCTCGTCGGCGATCCGCGCGAGCAGTCGAACGCGGTGCTCGAGCTCGCCGAGATCCCCGACGGCGCGCTGGCGGGCGACGAGCTCGCGCTCGCGCTGCGCGTGCGCCAGGGCGGCGCCGCCGCGGCGGCGCTGTCGAGCGTGACGCTCGAGGAGCTCGAAGCCGACTCCGATCCGCGCGCCGCGCTGCCGGGCCGCGTGCTCGACACGCGCGAATGCACGGTCAGCGCGAACGGCGAGCGGCTCGTGCTGATCGCGCCGCCGCTGGATGCGGAGACGCAGGTCACCGAGCGGCGCTTCCGCGCGACGCTGCGGCCGCTGGATGGCGAGACGCAGCTCGACGACAACACCGTCGTGTTCGGCGTGCCGGTGTCGACGCACAAGATCCGCGTGCTGTACATCGAGGGCTACCCGCGCTGGGAGTACCGCTACCTCGCGCTGCATCTGCTCGAGCGCACCGACGCGCGCCTCGAGTTCCAGACCTGGCTCGCATCGGCCGAGCCGGACTTCCGGCAGGAGAGTTCGGACGATCTGCCCGGGCTCGCGGAGCTGCCGCGCACGCGCGAGGAACTGCTGAAGAGCTACGACGTCGTGCTGCTCGGCGACGTGCGGCTCGACCAGCTCGATCCCGACCCGAGCCGCGCCGCGGAGTTCTGCAGCGCGCTCGTCGGCTTCGTCGAGGCCGGCGGCGGACTGTGCTTCGAGGCCGGCGAGTCGGCCAATCCGCGCGCGTACCTCGGCACGCCGCTCGAAGCGCTGCTGCCGGTGCTCGTCGATCCGGTCGAGAACGCCGGCGGCATCGGCGGCAGCGAGGAGTTCCACTTCCAGCTCGAGCACCCGGAGAGCCCGCACGAGATCCTGCGCCTGGTCGCCGACCTCGACGCGAACCAGCGGCTGCTCGAGTCGGACCTGCGCGGCTTCTACTGGTACTTCCCGGTGCTCGACCGGCGCCCCGGCGCGATCGTGCTGGCGCGGCACCCGAGCGCGGACAACGAGCGCGGTCCGCTGCCGCTCGTCGTCGCCGCGCACCACCCGCGCGGCCGCGTGCTGTACCTCGGCATCGACTCGACGTGGCGCTGGCGCTTCGAGTTCGGCGATCGCTACCACGAGCGCTTCTGGCGCAACGCACTGCGCTGGCTCGCGCTCGAGCGCACGCGCGGCGCCGAGGGTCGCGTGCGGCTGCAGGCGCCGCGCTCGACCAGCGACCTCGGCCAGCGCGTCGCACTCGAGGCGCGCGTGCTCGACCAAGATTGGCAGCCGTCGAGCGAGCCGCGCCAGCCGGTGCAGCTCGCCGATCCCGAGGGCCGCGAGTTCCAGATCGAGCTCGCGCTCGATCCGGCCAGCAAGGGCACCTACCGCGGCGACTTCGATCCCGATCGGCCCGGTTCGTGGCGCGCGTGGATCGACAAGGACGGCGCGACCGTCGCGCGCGCGGAAGTGATCGTGCGGCTGCCGCAGCTCGAGAGCCGCGACACGACGCCCGACCCGGCCGCGCTCGCCGCGCTGTCGCGCGCGACCGGCGGCCGCGCGCTCGTGCTCGAACAGGTCGAAGAGCTGCGCGACGAGCTGCCGGGCGGCGAGGAGTGGCGCGAGCCGATCTCGGCGGAGCTCGAGGACGTGTGGGACGGTCCGTGGACGCTGATCGCGCTGCTGTCGCTGCTGTGCGTCGAGTGGCTGCTGCGCAAGCGCTGGGAGCTGCCGTGATGCGCGCGTCCTCCATTCGCCTCACGCGCGCGATGCGCGGATTCGCGAAGCGCGTCCTAGCGACACGCGACCTCTCGATGCGCGACCTCTCGATGCGCGTCCGCGCGGCGCTCGTCGCCGCGGTAGCGCTGCTGCCGCTCGCCGCGGCGCGCGCGCAGGAGCCCGCCGCCGACGCGCCGCCGGAGGCGCAGCCGACGCGCCACCAACTGCCGCGCAGCCGCGAGATCGACGCGCTCGCGACGCGCGCGCTCGCGCTGCTCGAGCAAGGCAGCGCGGCGCAGGCGCTCGAACTCTTGAGCCGCCTCGCGCGCGTCGACCGCGGGCTCGTGCACGCGCCGCCGCCGGCGCAGCACGCGCGCGGCGTCGCGCACTGGGCGCGCGAGCGCTGGCTCGCGCTCGCCCGCGACGAGAAGCGCGCGACCGAGCTCGACAGCACCGCCGCGCGCGGCGCGATCGAG
>SCVU01000788.1 GCA_004296785.1 Planctomycetota bacterium | reverse complement strand
ACCGCGCTCGTGTTCGCGCTCGGCGAGACGCGGCGCTCGGCCGCGGTCGACGCGCTGCTGCAGGCGCTGCGCGTCGATCGCAAGCAGACCGCGGCCGTGCTCGGCCTGCTGCCCAAGGTCGGACTGTGCGAGCACAAGGAGTGCTGGAGCGAGCTGTCGGACTGCGTGCAGGACGCGCTCGCCGAACCCGGCAACCTGCGCGGCCAGGCCGCGCTCGCGGCCGGAGCGCTGGGCGACAGCCGCGCGGTCGAGCCGCTGATCGCGCTGCTCGAGGAGGGGACGAAGGGCGAGCGCGCGAACGCGCACGCCGCGCTGCGCAAGCTCTCGGGACTGCAGTACCCGGCACAGTCGGCGACCTGGCGCAGTTGGTACCAGACCGAGGAGCGCTGGAAGGCGCGCGAGCTCGAGCGACTGCTCGAACAGGCGCGCACCGGCCGCCCGACCGAGGCCTGCGCGGCGCTGCGCAGCCTGTGCGAACACCCGCTGTTCCGCCACGAGATCGCGAGCCAGCTCGACGACATGCTCGAGAGCCCGTCGTCGGAGATCGTCGCCGAGACCGTGCGCACCGCGGGGACGCTGCGCTCGCCGCTCGCGTCGCGCGGGCTGTGCCGGCTGTTCGACTCGGAAGAGCCGTGGATGCTCGAGCTCGTGTGCGCGTCGCTCGCCCAGATGCACGGGACGGACCTGCCGCGCGTCGCGGTCGAATGGCGCAGCGAGCATCCGCTCGAAGCGCCGCTCGAGCCGCAGCCGGTCGGCCGCGCGACGGCCAAGCGCTAGCGGCCCCTTGATCGGGCGCGCCGGCGCGGCATGATCGTGCGTCCAGCGCCATGCACGAGCTCGTCCTGCTGCGCCACGGCGAGAGCCAGTGGAATCGCGAGAACCGCTTCACCGGCTGGGTCGACGTCCCGCTCTCGGAGAAGGGCGTCGGCGAAGCGCGCGAGGCCGGGCGCCGCCTGCGCGAGAAGGGCTTCGAGTTCGACGCCGCGTACACGTCGGTGCTGAAGCGCGCGATCAAGACGCTGTGGATCGCGCTCGAGGAACTCGACCAGATGTGGGTGCCGGTCACGCGCGACTGGCGCCTCAACGAGCGCCACTACGGCGCGCTGACCGGCCTCAACAAGGCCGAGACGGCGGCGAAGCACGGCGAGGAGCAGGTGCTCGTGTGGCGCCGCAGCTACGACATCGCGCCGCCGCCGTTCGCGCCCGACGACGCGGCGAATCCGACGCGCGACCGCCGCTACGCGCGCCTTTCCGCGCACGAGAAGCCGCTGACCGAATCGCTCGCGACGACCGTCGCGCGCGTCGTGCCATACTGGGAGCAGGTGCTCGCGCCGCGCGTCCGCGCCGGCGAGCGGCTGATCGTCGCCGCGCACGGCAATTCGCTGCGCGCACTGATCCAGCACCTCGACGGCTTGTCGCAGCAGCAAGTGCTCGGCCTCAATCTCCCGACCGGCATGCCGCTCGTGTACGAGCTCGGCGCCGATCTCGTGCCGCAGCGCCATTACTATCTCGCCAGCGACGCCGAGGTCGCCGCGGCGCTGCACGCGGTCGCGTCGCAGGGCAAGGCCGCGGCGCCGGGTAGTGCCGCGGCGCAGGGGAACGCGCGCTGAAGCGCGCCGCGGGCGGTCGGCGGGAATACGCGCGGCGATCGCGCGTCGGCACGCGCATGCGGGCCGGTACAGCATGAGCGAGCGCGTGCTCGTGACCGGCGGCGCGGGCTTCATCGGCTCGCACCTGTGCGAGGAGTGGCTGCGCCGCGGCGCGGCTGTCGTCGCGCTCGACGATCTGTCGCGCGGCCGCGCCGAGAATCTGCGCGGCATGCTCGGCCAGCGCGGCTTCGAGTTCGTGCGCGGCTCGGCCTCCGACGCGGCGCTGGTCGAGCAGGTCGCCAGCGGCGTCACGCGCGTGTTCCACCTCGCGGCCAGCGTCGGCGTGCGCGGCGTGTGCGAACGGCCGCACGACGTGATCGCCGCCGACCTCGCCGCGACGCGCGTCGTCGGCGACGTCGCGCTGCGCCTTTCGTTGCCGCTGTGCTTCACGTCGAGCTCGGAGGTCTACGGCCCGCTGGCCGAGCCGCCGCTGGCGGAGGACCACGGCGTCGTGTTCGCCAACGACTCGCCGCGCGCGGCCTACGCGGCGTCCAAGCTCGCCGGCGAGGCGCTGCTCGTCGCCGCGCACCGCCAGCACGAGCACGCGATCGTCATCGCGCGGCTGTTCAACGTCGTCGGGCCGCGCCAGCGCGGCGGACACGTGCTGCCGGAGTTCGTGCGCGCCGTGCTCGAGCGCCGCGCGCTCGTCGTGCACGGCAGCGGCGCGCAGACGCGCTGCTTCGCGCACGTGCGCGACGTCGTGCGCGCGCTCGCCGATCTCGCCACCGAGCCGCGCGCGATCGGCCGCGTCGTCAACGTCGGCAGCGCGCGCGAGCTGTCGATCCTCGAGCTCGCCGGCCGCGTCAGCGCGTGCGCCGGCGCGGCGGAGCGGCTCGAATTCCGCTCGCACGCGCAGGTCTACAGCGCGCGCTTCACCGAGACGCGCCGGCGCGTGCCGGATCTCGCGCGGCTCGAGCAGCTGATCGGCTGGGTGCCGGCGGGCTTCTCCGATGAGTGGGTGACCGAGCTGCTCGACGAGCACTCGGTGCACCGCGGCTCGTAGCCCGGCGCGCGCGCTACGGCACGATCGCGAGCGGCGTCGCGTTGCTCGTGAACGCGACCTTGCCGCTGCCGAACACGTCGACGACGGCGAGCGCGTGGTACGCGGTGAAACCGATCACCGGCGACGCGGCGCCCGGCGGCAGGAGCAGCGAGGCCTGGCCCTGACCGAACAGGCCGAGGAACGAGAACGAGTTCGACAGCGGCGGCTGGTTCGGCGCGGCGAGCGTCGTGTTGAAGTACGCATCGACGTTCAGCGGCAGCGCCAGCCCGTCGACGCTCAGCCCGGGGAACGTGCCGCTCAGCGAGCCGAGCACGAGGTACGGGCGGCCGCCGTGCTCGAAGCCGGCGTCGATGTACAGCTCGACGCGACCGCCGCGGCTCGCGGAGATCTGCGCGCCGTTCGCGTTGAGCCCGCCGGCCTCGATCTGGTCGCGCAGCTCGCCCTGCGGGAACGTGGCGCTCTTGACGAGCAGGTACGTGCGCCCCCCGAGCAGCTCGACGAGGTCGCTGAACGGCAGCGGCGCGCTCTGCGCGGTCCACGCGCTGCCGAGGCCGTTGAGCGCGAGCAGCAGCGGACCGTTGAGGCCCGCGGCGCCGCGGTGCCACTCGACGGCGGTCGCGGTCGTGTCCTTGACGAGCACGCCGAGCGTCGCGCGCTTCGACGCGGGGTCGAGCGTGATCCACGCGCGCGCGCTCGCATTCGTCACGACCGGCGCCACCACTTGCTGACCCGTCGGCTCGGCGTGGAAGAAGCGCCGCGGTTGGATCTGGCCGCGCAGCTCGCCGGTCGGGAACGCCGCCGAGTGCGCGTCGACGTACAGACCGCCCGCGAGCAGATCGGCCGCCGTCGCGGCGTCGAGCTGCGTCGAACCCGACAGGAAACTGCCGCTGCCGGTCAGCGTGAACAGCTCGGTCGAGTTCTGACCCGGCAGTCCGCGGTGCACGTGCGCGGTCGTCGCGCTCGTGCCGACGACGCTGAGGCTGCACGTCAGCAGGCCGCTCGCCGCGTCGTACTGCGCGTCGAAGCTGCCGAAGCCCTGGCTCGCGTTGGGCGGCGCGACGAACGCCGCGCCGAGGCAGCTCGACAGCTCGAGCGTCTGCGCTGCGAGCGGCGCGGCGGCGGCGGAGGAGACGGCGAGCGCGAGCACGAGCGCCGCGTGGCGGATGGATGAGCGCATGAGCGAGGTGTGACGGGTGGCGCGCGGGGCGGGTGCCGCGCCGCCGCGCATTTTGCAAGATCCAAGGCGGCCCGGCCAGTCGCGCGCGGCTTCCCGCGCGGACCCGCGCGGTTACCCTGGCGCCGATGCGACCGCTGCGCGCCACCCTGCGCCTCGCGCTGCTCCTGGCGCTGGTGCTCGCGCTGTTCCCGCTCGCACTGGCGACGCGCGCGCTCGCGGCCTGCGGCGCGGAGCGCGCGGCGCTGCGCGCGGCGGCGCGCGTCCAGCGCGCGTGGGCGCGCGCGACGCTGTGGGGGATGGGCGTGCGGATCGACGCTGGCGCGGCGCGCTGGCCGCAGCTCGCGGGCGGCCTGCTCGTGTGCAACCACGTGTCGTGGCTCGACATCCCCGTGCTCGCCGCGTGCGCGCCGTTGCGCTTCGTCGCCAAGGGCGAGATCGCACACTGGCCGCTGTTCGGTTGGATGTCGCGCTCGGTCGGCACGCTGTTCATCGCGCGCGGACGCGCGCGCGACGTCGCCACGGTGCAGCGCGAGCTCGCGGCGTCGATCGAGAGCGGCGTGTTCCCGCTCGTGTTCCCGGAGGGGCGCGCGACCGACGGCCGCGCGGTGCGCGCGTTCCACGCGGGCCTGCTCGAGATCGCGCCGCGCGGCGGCTGGCCGTGCTTCGCGTTCGGGTTGCGCTATCCGGATCCGCCGCGCGAGCCGGGCGCCGCGGCGACGTTCGCATGGCACGACGGCACGCCGCTGTGGGTGCACGTGTGGCGCGTGCTCGGTGAGCGCCGCATCGACGTGCGCGTGCGCTGCAGCGGCCCGCACGCGCCGCTGGCGCGCCGCGAGCTCGCGCGCGCGCTCGAGCGCGAGGTCGCCGCGCTCGCCGGCGTGCCGGTCGAGGGCGCGGGGGCGGACGGCGCCGGGAACGCGTTTCCGGCGGCCGAAGCGACCCGCTGAGCGATTTCGCTATCGCGGCGGACTTCGGCACTCCCGGGTTGGCTCGATTGACGAAAGGTCGCGGATGGGCGATCCTTTCCGGAGCGAGCCTCCTGCTGGATCTGCTCCGCGCGCGGTTCCCCCCACGCCGCGCCCGGTCGCCCAGGCCTCCGCCGGCTCGCTCCCGCCTCTCGGCCGAGGCGCTCCCCTTCCTCCGCAACGAGCACTTCCGGATGTCCTGCACTTCCCGCTTCGCACTTGCCGCCGCAGTCGCCGGCACCCTCATCGCCGGATACGCCGGCGCCCAATACAAGACCGTGCGCGTCACGACGGGACTGAGTCGGCCGCTGTGGGTCGGCGCTCCTCCCGGTGACACGCGCCTGTTCGTCGTCGAGCAGACGACCGCTGACGTCAGGATCCTCAAGAACGGCGTGCTCCAGGCGACGCCGTTCATCGACCTGACCTCGAAGGTCAACACCGGCGGCAACGAGCGCGGCCTGCTCGGCTTCGCGTTCAGCCCGAACTATGCGACCGACGGCTACTTCTTCGTGCAGTACACGGCGGGCGCGCTGCCGGGCACGAGCATCGTCGAGCGCTACCAGGTCTCCACGAACCCCGACGTCGCGAACGCCGCGTCGGGCCAGATCGTCCTCTCGCAGCCGCAGCCGTTCGAGAACCACAACGGCGGCAACCTCGTGTTCGGGCCCGATGGCTACCTGTACCTCGGCTACGGCGACGGCGGTTCGCAGAACGACCCGAGCTGCAACGGACAGAAGGGCTCGACGTGGCTCGGCAAGATGCTGCGCATCGACGTCTCGAGCCTGCCGTACACGATCCCGCCGACGAATCCGTGGGCGGCCGCGGGCGACGGCGTGCTCGACGAGATCTGGGCCTTCGGTCTGCGCAATCCGTGGCGCTACACGTTCGACGACGCGACCGGCGACCTCTACATCGGCGACGTCGGGCAGAACACGATCGAAGAGATCGACGTGCAGCCCGCGGGCGCCGGCGGCCGCAACTACGGCTGGAAGGTGATGGAGGGCAACAACTGCTTCTCCACGACGGGCTGCACGGTCGCTCCGCCGGCGTGCGGCTCGCCCGTGTACACCGCGCCGATCCAGTCGTACACGCACACGGCCGGCTGCTCGGTGACGGGCGGCGTCGTGTACCGCGGCTGCGCGATCCCCGCGCTCGACGGCACGTACTTCTACGCCGACTACTGCAGCAACTCGATCTGGTCGCTGAAGTGGAACGGCGCCGGCGGCTTCACGAACTTCACGAACCAGACGGCGACGCTCGCACCGGGCGGCGGCCTCTCGATCGCGACGATCACGTCGTTCGGCGTCGACGGCTTCGGCGAGCTGTACCTGTGCGACCGCGGCGCGGCCGGCACCGGCGAGCTCTTCAAGATCGTGCCGACCGCGACGCCGACCGACTGCGACGGCAACTCGCACTCGGACGCCTGCGAGATCGGCGTTGCGCCGCACAAGGACCTCGACCTCAACGGCCAGCTCGACCTGTGCCAAGGCCTCTCGGCCGACAAGGGCAGCGTGTCGGAATCGGCGGGCGGCGTGCAGCAGCTGTCGATCCACATGGGCGCCGCGATGGCCGGCAAGCTGTACCTGACGCTGACCAGCGGCAGCGGCAGCGCGCCGGGCCTCGTGGTCGACGGCGTCCCGGTTCCGCTGAACCTCGACTCGCTGGTGCTGACCTCGCTGTCGATGGCGAACTCGCTGCCCTGGCTGCAGAGCCTCGGCTTCCTCGACGGCGCGGGCCGCGGCCTGACGAACTTCACGATCCCGGCCGCTTCGACGGGCCTCGCGGGCGCGAACGTCGCGCACGCGACGATCGCGTTCGACCTGGGCCTCGGCGCGGTCGTCGGCGCGACGAACCACGTGACGCTGTCGATCGTCCCGTAGCGGACGAGCGCTCGCCGCGCGCACGCGCGACGCAAACGACGCCGACGCACCGCGAGGTGCGTCGGCGTCGTGCGTTGTACGGTGCCGCGTGTACGGTGCCTGGCTCGATTTTGTCGGATTCGCGCGGGCGCGTGGCGCCCGCGCGAATCCGACAAAATCGAGCCAGGCACCGTACACGCGCGCGCGACCGCGCCGGCGGCGCGTGGATCCGTGCGCGCGCGGCGACTATCGTGCTCGCATGACCAAGATCGCGATCCTCGGCGGCGCCGGCGAGCTCGGCCGCGCGCTCGCGGCGCGCCTGGCGCGGCCGGGGCGCGAGCTCGTGCTCGTCGACCGCGCCGGCGCGGCGCTCGAGCGCGCGGCAGCGGCGCACGGCGCGCGCGCGCTCGCGGCCGAGCTCGGCAATCCCGAAGTGCTCGCGCCGCTGTGCGCGGAGCGCGCGCTGCTCGTGCACTGCGCCGGCCCGTTCCGCGGCCACTCGGACGCGCTCGCGCGCGCGTGCGCCGAGCGCGGCGCGACGTGCATCGACGCCTCCGACGACCGCGGCTACTGCGAGCGCGTGCTCGCGCTCGACGCACTGGCGCGCGAGAAGGGCGCGCTGCTGCTGACCGCGGGCGGCGCGCACGCGGTGCTGACGAGCGCGGCCGTCGCCTCGGTCGACGAGCAGTTCGCCGCGCTCAACGAGATCTGGATCGCGTGGGCGCTCGGCGCGGCCACGCCGATCGGCGCGGCGCGGCGCGCGGGCTACGAGGCGGGCCGCGGCCAGTCGTTCGAGATGAAGCTCGGCGGCGAATGGACGACGCGCGCCGTGCTCGGCGACGAGCGCTGGGCCGAGTTCCCCGCGCCGCTCGGCCGCACGCGCGTCGTCAACGTCGACGCGCCCGAGACCAAGCTGTTCACCGATCGGCGCCGCATCAACATGGTGCGCGTGTCGGCGGTGCAGCCGCCGCACGGGCTCGCCGCGCTGACCGGCCGCTTCACGGGCCGCGGCGCGCGCGACGGCGAGGTGCTCGCGCTGTGGATGCGTGGGACCGACAACGGCCGCTTGCCGATGGAGCGGCGCGTGTGCGTACACGGCGGCGACGCGGCGCACGCGATCGCGAGCGTGCCGCTGGCGTGTCTCGTCGAGCGCGTGCTCGCGAGCGCGAGCGCGGGCGCCGCGGCGATCGAGCCCGGCGCGCGCGCCGCGACGGGGCTCGTCGCGTGGGACGTGCTGCGGCCCGCGCTCGCCGCGAGCGGCGTGCGCGAGCTGCGCGGCGATCTCGGCGGCTGGCGCGCCGCCTGAGCGCGGCGCACGCCGGTTTCGAGATCCGCGCGGGCGCG
The DNA here is from genome assembly GCA_004296785.1 of Planctomycetota bacterium. Classification (GTDB taxonomy): domain Bacteria; phylum Planctomycetota; class UBA1135; order UBA1135; genus GW928-bin9. The sequence continues at coordinate 933 of SCVU01000788.1, read as the reverse complement.
GTACGCTCACCGCATGCGATCGCTCCTCCGTTCGGCGTCCGCGTGCACCGCCCTGCTCGTCGCGCTCGCTCCGCTGGCTGCCGCGTCGCAGCTCAAGCTCGGCGGACAGACGAATCTGTCGCTCGCCTACGGGCAGCCGCTCGCGTTCACGCTGGCGGCAGCGCCGAACAAGCCGGCGCTCGTGTTCTACGACGCGAGCCCCGGCCCGATCTCGATCGCGGGCGAGCTCGTGCCGCTCGGCCTCACGCCGGTGCTCACGCTCGTCGGCGGCGGCAGCACCGGCGCGAGCGGCGTGCTCAGCGGCTTCGCGTTCCTGCCCGAGGACCCCGCGCTCGCGGGCGCGTCGATCTACTTCGCCGGCGTCGCGCTCGACGCCGCCGATCCGAACGGGCTCGATTTCTCGAACGGCGCGGTGCTGTCGATCACGCCGCCGGCCGGCGCGGGCGCGGATCAATCCGCGTTCGTCGCGAGCCAGGTCGTGCTCGACGGCAGCGCGGCGTTCGGCTCGGCGAGTCAGCCGCCGCTCGGCATGAGCTTCCAGTGGCAGCTCGTCGGCAAGCCCGCCGGCAGCAACGCCGGGCTCGCGCAGGCGAACAGTCCGTTCGCCGTGCTGACGCCCGACGTCCCCGGCGACTATCGCGCGCGCCTGACGGTCGCGCTGAACGGCGCGCAGGCGAGCGGGGAGACGCTCGTGCACGCGTACCGGCTCGCGTTCGCGCCGGAAGTCGAGGCGATCTACAACCCGACGATCCTGCTGACGGCCGCGGGCAATCTGTACGGCCCCGCCGGCGCGACGCTGTCGATCGAAGGGCAGCCGGTGCCGCTCTCGGGGACTGCGTTCGGTCCGCTGTTCCCGTGGCTCGACGCGACCCAGGTCGTGCAGCAGATCGACTGCGAGGTCGTGCACCCCGACGGCAGCAAGGCGCGGCAGGT
>SCVU01000787.1 GCA_004296785.1 Planctomycetota bacterium | reverse complement strand
CGCAGCGCGGCTTCGATCGCGGCACGGTCGAGCTTGAGCGTGAAGCGTTGGGGCCCGGCGCTGTCGAGCACGTCGATGAACTCCGGCGCGGGCTCGCTGGGCTGGTCGCCGCTGTATCCGGGCGGCATGCGGAGCTCGCATGAGACGCGCACTCGACCGAAACACGGGGCGGCAAGCGCAACGGTGTCGCGCTCGTCGAACCACGCGGCTGAGAGCGCGAAGTGCGCCTCGTCATCCGAGTAGTCCGCCGGGCTGAGGCCGACCCACACATCGAGGCCCTTGGGTTCCTTCGGCAATCCGCCTGGAATGACGAGCTCGATCATCGGCATCGACGCGAGTCGAACCTCCTGCTGCGAGCGATCACGCCTGACTCGCACGCGTTCGTAGCCGTCGGACGCGAGCACGAGGTCGAAACTCGAATGCGGCAGGATCAGATTCACGCCCGCACCACCGAAGTCGAGCTCGAGCATGTTGGCATCGGAATCCGAATCGATGCGATCGCACAACAGACACTCCCCCACTTCGATGCGCTTGCCGTCGCGATCGAGCACACGCACGTTCCACGGCGATAGCTTGCCGCGCAGGTCGATCACTTCGAGACGCGGATCACGGGTCGACTCGCCTGCGACAACGACGACACCTTCGACTCCCAACACCTCCCCGGTGGCGCGCGGGAGGTTTACGGTGAGATCGAACTCGCCGATCGGCAGGTCGCGAAAGCGGAACGAACCGTCGCGCTCGGGATGGCCGAGGATGCGCGGGCCGTTGCTGATCATCAACTCGCGAGGATCGATGCCCTCATCGACGAGCAGACGGCCAGCGATCGCGCCGCTCGGAATCACGACGACGACATCCGTGCGTCCGATCGTGCATCGGATGCTCTCCGAGCTCGCTTCGTTCCATGTCGTCGCCCGAATCTCGACCTCGCCGTCGGAGCGCGGGCCCAACACTCGAAAAGTCCCGTCGTCGAACGTGCGGACGTCGAGACTCCGAGAGCGCGTTTCGTGTTTGCCGTCGACGAGGGTCGCGGAGACCAGCGCCGACGCGACCGGGCTGCCACGTCGGTCGACGATCCTTCCGGCGACGAGTTCAATATCGCCCGCTGCGACCTCAGTGACGACGACGTCGCCGAGATCGATGATCCCCGCGGACGACGGCGGCGCCATTGCGGCCGCGAGTTCGAATCGACCAGGCGCATCGTCGTTGCCGGCGGACTGCGCCATCGTTCCGCTGATCTGGATTGGACCGACGAGTGCAACTGGTTCATCGGGGTGGAGCCAGGACAGCGTCAGTCGCGTGCAGAATCGACCGTCGCTGCGCGACGAAGCGCCCGCGGTCGCCAGCGCATCCCCTACTACCAAGCTCAGTTGCGCGCCGGCGATCGGGCGTTGATTCGGGTCGACGACTCGGCCGACGACGAGCGGCATTCTGCCGCGGAATGGTTCTTCGCGCGGCACCATTCGGAAAGTCGCTGTCGCGCGATCGCCCGGCGACTGCGGCCCCGCGACGATCTGCGATGCCCAGGCGTCCGACCAGTACGGATCGAGGTCCAGGTGGACGCTCGCGCCAACCTCGACTGCCGGGAACACGAACGGCAGATGCGACGCACCGCGTGCGACGACAAGGCCGGTGGTCGAGTTCGGGTCGACGCACGCGACGAGTGCCGTGGGAATCCTGCTCGACGACGGATCGAGCGGCTTGCCGTCCCAATACGCGAGCGCGACCTCGAGCGAGCCGAACGGCGGAGCGACGAGCTCGATCGGCGACGTCGGCAGCGCGTCGAGATCTAGCTCGGCCTCGAATCGAGCAGCCGAAACGATGTCGAGCGCGACGAGCGGCTGCGCGTGATCGAGTCGGTACTGCAGCAAGCGCGGCCGCGAGTGCAGGAACGTTGCCAGTCCGCTCGCATCGGTGAGTCGGACGTCGAGACTGCCGT
>SCVU01000786.1 GCA_004296785.1 Planctomycetota bacterium | reverse complement strand
CCGCGTCGCTTGCGGCGCGCAACGAGCGCGTCCTGCACCGCGCGCCGGACTCAGTCGATCGACGCGCCGCGCTGCGCGCCGCCGGGCCGTTCCTCGACGCCGATCGGGCCGTGGCGCCGCCATCCGACGACCAGCAGCCACGTCCGCGGCCTGCACGGCGGTCGAGGCCAGCGCGCCAAGCGCTCGGCCAGCAGCTGCGGCCTCGCATGCGAGCTCGACTGCGCACCCGCGTGAGCGCTCGCCGTCGACGCTGCAGCGCCCTGCGACGCTGCGCGTCGTTCGAACCCCTCGAACCAAGGCCCCGACGAGAACGGGTCGATGCCGCGACCCCAGTCCCCGTGCTTGCGCGCGTTGTGCAGCACGTAGGCGAGCGCGCGACGCACCTCGAGCGGCGACTTCAGCGCGCGCACGTGATATCGATCCGCGAAGACCTGTCCTTTCCGGCCCCAGAGCTTGTTGAGCGCGCGTGCGAGCCTGACTCCGAGCCCCTTCGCACCGCGCGTGAGCGCGAGCTGGTCTTCGACCTCGATGAGCAGATGGAAGTGGTCGCGCTGCACTGAGAACTCGACCAGCCTGAACCCGAACCGATCCGCTCCGGCGCGCAGCGCGTCGAGCAGCGTGCGATGCGCGCGACCGCTGCGCAGGCTCGGCAGCCCGCTGCACACGCGCGTCGTCATGTGCAGCGGCACCCTGCGATCGCGCTCGGGGCGCGGTCGATGCGGCATCCGCGCGCGCCCCGGCCCACGCTTGCGCCCCGCGCCGGCGCGCCGGCCGCCCCATCCGTTGCCCGAGAACAGCTCGACTTGGCGCGCCGCGTCGCTTCGACCGGTCGCCCCGCGCGAGCGCGACGCCGATCGATCGCGCTCCGCCGCGGGTCGCCGCGCATCCGACGCATCACGCTCACGCTGTTGGTTGCACTTTCTCCTTCGCACGCCTGCTGGATGCGCGGACGAGCGAACGGTGGCGCGGAAAACGCGATTTCCAGCGCGGCGCCGCTCGATGCGAATGTCCGCCCGATCAAGTCCGGGGCGCGAAGGGTGAGCGCACCCATGGGCGAACGAGATGACGCGGCCGGCGAACAAATCACAGCGGGTTTCGCCAGCGCTCGATCGGGCGGACATCGAGCGCTGGCGCCGTGCGCCGCTCCCCGCGTTCCGTTTGATGGGGCGGACATTGGCAAGCGCGCCGTACGGGAGGCGAGCGCGCCGACGCGCACCGCGCGGTCTGCTGCAGGGAGCGCGACGCCGACGGCATGCGCAGTCCGATCACGGTCGAGCTACGCGCGCCGGCCGCGCAGCGCGCGCCGGCCGCGCGGCGCGTGCCGGCCGCGCAGCGCGTCTCGGCCGCGCAGCGCGTCTCGGCCGCGCAGCGCGTCTCGAGCGCGAGGTGCGTCTCGGGCGCGAGGTGCGTGCCGGCCGCGTAGCGCGGATCGGTTGCGCGGCGCGCTGCGGACGCTGGCGCGAGCCAAGGCGGACCTCGCACACCCAAGGTTCCGTCGTGCGTGTTCGGTCGCGCTTCGCCTTGCGAGTCACGCGCGGCGCAGCGTTCGCCGGGATGTCGCAGCCGAACGCCTGGCCGGGAAGTCAGCGCTCGAGCTGGACCGCGCGCAGCGCGGCGCCCTCCGCTGCCCGGTTGGTCTGCTCGAGCAGCAGCGCAAGCGCGTCGCGCACCTCGCGCGTCGGTCGCTCGGACCACTCGGCGCGCAGCAGCGGTTCCGCGAGCGCGGGTCGCGCGGTCTGCCAGTACAACAGCGCCAAGTTGTAGCGCGCGCGCGGCAGTCCAGGTTCGAGCTGCACCGCGCGTGCGAGCAATCCCTCGGCTTGCGCGTGATTGCCGGCCTCCGCCCACCACAGGCCCAACGCGAGATACGGGGCCGCGGAGTTCGCGTCGGCCCCGATCGACTGCGCGAGCGCGACGCGCGCCGCCTCGCGGTCGCCGAGCTTCGCGCAGACGAGCCCGAGGTTCAGCGCGACCGCGGAGTGACGCGGATCGACCGCCAAGGCGCGCTCGTACGCCGCGCGCGCGCCGGCGAGATCGCCGAAGTCCTCGAGCGCGGTGCCGAGCGCGAGTCCCCCGTCCGCGGTGTCGGAGCCCAGCCGCAGTGCGGCGAGACGCTCGTCGCGCGCGCGCTCGTACGCGGCGCGCTGCGCGGGCTCGAGCTCGGCAGCGAGACCGGCGAGCGAGCGCGCGGCCGAGCCGCGCACCGCGGCGAGCGGATCCGACAGCAGCGCGGCGAGCGCCGCTCGCTCGGCGGGCGCAGCCGGAGCGAGCGCGGCCGCCGCGGCTTCGCGCACGAGCCCGTCCGGGTCGCGCAGCGCGCGCACGAGCGCCGCGCGCACG
>SCVU01000785.1 GCA_004296785.1 Planctomycetota bacterium | reverse complement strand
GATCGAGTGGGCCTGGTACAAGCTCTGGCACCACGAGGGTCGTCGCGCGCGCCACGGTGCGTCGATGATGGCGCCCGACTACGCGCACTGGCACGGCATGTTCGAGGTGGCGGAGCGCTTCTACACGGAGGTGGTCCCGCAGGCGCGCGAGCTCGCCGAACACGCGATCGCGAACGGCAAGACGCAGCAGGGACAGGCGGTCCTGAAGTTCGTCGAGGAGATGCTCGCGCGGCCCGAACACCAGTGGTTCGAGCAGCAGAAGAAGCACTGATCCCAGAGGAGACGACTCATGCAAGCATGCAATGACAAGCGGTCGAAGCCGACGGAGGTCCTGAGTGCGGAGCACCGCGTGATCGAGCAGATGCTCGATTGCCTCGAGCGCGTCGCGGCCGACGGCCGGGTGCGCGCGGCGCTGTGCGCCGAGGATGCGCGCGACTGCGTCGAGTTCCTGCGGACGTTCGCGGACCGCTGCCACCACGGCAAGGAGGAGGACGTGCTGTTCGAGCTGTTGCGCGCGCGCGGCATGCCGACGCACGTCGGGCCGGTCGCGGTGATGCTCGGCGAGCACGAGGAGGGCCGCGCGCTCGTCAAGCGGCTCGACGCGGCGGCGCGCAGCGCGGATGCGCGAGCGGCGGCCGTCGAGTTCGCCGCGGCCGCGGACGAGTACGTCGCGCTGCTGCGCGATCACATCGCGAAGGAGGACGGCGTGCTGTTCCCGATGGCCGAGTCGGTGCTGCGCGACGAGGACCGCGTCGAGGCGCTGCGGCGCTACGAAGCGCGCGAGCGCGACGATCTCGGCGCGGGGACGCACGAGCGGATGCTCGGCCTCTCCGAACGCCTTGCGCACAAGTACGGCGTGAAGCGCGCGAGCGAGCGCGCCGCGCCCGCGTTCGGCGGCTGCTGCCACCACTGAAGGCGTCGGCCGCTTTCTACTTGCCGCTGACGAGCGGTGCGAGCGCCTCGGCGAGCAGCCGGTTCGCCTTCAGGTTGACGTGCAAATCGTCGGGCCAGTACAGCGGCTTCGGCGCCGCCTTGAACAGCGGCCGCGCGTCGAGCACGGCGACGTCGCGCTCGCGCAGGAAGCCGAGGAACTTGTCGCCGAGCTCTGAGACGGCGTTCAGCAGCTCGGGCTTGCCGCCGTACGCGCGCGTGACCGTTTCGAACAGCTCGCGCGACGACTCGTAGTCGACCTCCGCCGGCGGCGGGATGTACAGCACGACGAGCCGGATCGAGCGCTCGCGGCACGCGCTGATGATCTCCTCCATCACGCTCGTCGCCGCGGTCAGCGCGACCGGGAGCTGGTCGGGCAGGCGATCGAAGTAGAAGTACTGGTTGTAGCCCTGCGACACCGCCCCGGTGTTGCCGCCGCCCGGGATCGGCACGTCCAGCGCCTTCTGCAGCCGCATGCGCAGCTCCGGGCTGCGCGGGCGCTCGGACCCGTGGAAGTGGTGCCACGGCGCGAGCACTTCGCCGAAGTCGTTGCCGGCGAACACGCCGATCACGAAGACGTCGGGCGCGAGGTCGGCGTATTTCTCGAGCACGCCGAGGTAGTGATAGAACGAGTACGAACCGCAGCCGCAGTTCAGCACCTCGACGCTGCGGCCCGGATCGGCGCCGGCGAGCACCGCCTCGAGCTGATTCGCGTACGACTCCTCGTTCGCGCACACGCAGTCGGTGTGCGAGTCGCCGACGACGAGCACGCGCAGCGCGGGCTTCACCGCGCGGGGCTCGTCGTTCTCGCGCATGCCTTGCGAGTTCGTGCGGACGCGGTACTCGCCCTTGGGGTGCGCCTCGAACGTCTGCATGAAGTCGAAGCCCGAGCGGCGGCGCCAGTACGTCAGCGGGTCGTAGACGTAGTCCGAGGACTGGCGGAACACGTCGTACGTCTCCTTCTCCGAGAGGCGCCAGCGCGCGAGCCCGGTGCGCGACGGAAGCCGCTCGCCCGGCTCGCCCGCGGCTTGGGAGTCGCGCGCGGGATCGGGCTCCGGCGTGCTTCCGTTGGAATCGCCGCAGCCGGCGAGCGCGAACGCGAACAGCGCGAGCAGCGCGGCGAGGGGAAGGCGCTTGGGCATGCGGGGCTGCTGAGGATATGCGCCGACCGCGCTCAGAGCACCTGCGCCTGCGCCTGCACGAACGTGTAGAAGAACACCGCGTTCGGATTGTGCGCGACCGCATCGAGCTCGCGCTTCATCCCTTCGACGACGTCGCCCGAGACCTTGCCCGCCGCCTGCAGTCCGGGCACGCCCGAGAGCAACAGCTCGGTCCAGTACGCGATGAACTCCGCGCGCTCGCCCGGCCAGCGGTTGTCGAGGTGGATCGCGCGCACCTCGGTCGTGATCTCGCGATAGCCGGTCGCCTGCAGCAGATTGCCGAGCTTCGCGCCGACGAACGGATCGCCGCCGACGTCGAGCTGGTGGTCGTTGAAGCTCATCCAGTACGCGAGCGTCTGCGGCGAGTACGGCTCGAGGAAGAAGCTCGCGTTCTGCACCTCGGTCACGGTGATCCACGCGCCCGGTCGCAGCACGCGGCGCGTCTCGGCGAGCACCATCATCGGATCGGCGACGTGCTCGAGGATCCAGCACAGGAACGCCGAGTCGAAGCGATCGGCCTCGAACGGGATCTTCGCGGCGTCGCCTTCGACGAAGTGGTGGCGACCGGCGGCCCAGCCGTGGTCGGCCATGCGCTGGCGCGCACTGGCGAGGTTGGCCGCGTTGCGGTCGATGCCGGTCACGTGCAGATCGGGATAACGGCGCAGCAGGATCTCGGTCTGCGCGCCGACGCCGCAGCCGACCTCGAGCATCTGCTTCGCGCGGCGGAACGGCAGGCCGTCGTGCACGCGGTGCTCGAGAAAGCGCGCCTGTCGGTACAGGCGCTCGCGTTCCGCGGCGGTGAATCCGTGCACGTAGCCCTGCGCCTCTTTCGCCCGCGTCGACATGCGCGGATTGTAGGCGGCGCGCCGTGCCGAGGCGCGGATGCGGCGCTGCTATACTCCGCGCCGAGGCGAGCTCGAGCGCGATGCAACCGACGGACGAGGGGAAACAGTTCGATCCGTACGCGGCGCCGAAGGCGGCGGTGTGGACCGCCGAGGTCTCGGCGTCGCAGGAGCCGGAGAAGGCCGGTCGCCTGATCCGCCTCGTGGCGGTGTTCCTCGACGGCGTGTTCGGGACGCTCGCGGCCGCGCCGTTCCTCGTGACGGTGCTGATGGTGCTCGCGCAGGCGTCGGGCGATCCGAGCGCCGCGGACATGTTCGCGGTGCCGACCGTGTGGGTCGGCCTCGCGGTCAGCGGCGTGCTGTGGCTCGGCCTGTTCGTGCTGACGCTCGTGTTGCTCGCCAAGTACGGGCAGTCGCCGGCGAAGCGCCTGCTCAAGATCCGCATCGTGCGCAACGACGGCAGCCGCGCGGGCCTCGGCCGGATCTTCTGGCTGCGCATGATCGTCCCCGCCGTGATCGGCGCGATTCCGATCGTCGGCCCGATCTTCTCGCTCGTCGATGCGCTGATGATCTTCGGCGACGCGCGTCGCTGCCTGCACGACCTCATCGCGGACACGAAGGTGGTCGTGGCCTGAGCGCGGCGCGCGCAGCGAACCACGGCGCGAGCAGAGGACGACGTGGCAGCGAACGCAGGACAACGGATCGATGCCGGGCCGCGGCTCGACACCGCAGCGGTGATCGAGACGCCCGAGGGCGTCGAGCTCGCGCTGCGCGCCGCCGGGCCGGTGCCGCGCTCGCTGGCGTGGACCATCGACGTCGCGGTCCTGGTCGCGGTAGTCACGGTGCTGCTGATGCTGATCCCGTTGGTGGGGGAGAGCGGGATCGGGTTCGTGCTCCTCGCGATGTTCGCGTTGTGGTGGGGCTACGACTTCGTGTGCGAGCTCGCGTGGGGCGCGACGCCGGGCAAGCGCGCGCTCGGTCTGCGCGTCGTGCGCACCGACGGCACGCCGGTGACGTGGGTCGACTCCGCGCTGCGCAATCTGCTGCGCGCCGCGGACGTGCTGCCGTTCGGCTACTGCCTCGGGCTGTGCGCGTGCCTGTCGAGCCCGCGCTTCCAGCGCTTCGGCGATCTCGTCGCGGGCACGCTCGTCGTGCACGTCGATCGACCGCGCGCGCGCCGGCAGCGCCCCGAAGCGGCCGCGCCGTTCGCGCCGCCGCTGCCGCTGTCGACGGAGGAGCAGCGCACGGTGATCGACTACGCGACGCGCGCGGGCACGCTGTCGCGCGCGCGCTGCGTCGAGCTCGCGGAGATCGTCGAGCCGCTCGTCGGCGCGCGCGGTGAGCTCGCGCGCACGCGGCTGCTCGGCCTGGCGGCGTGGCTGAGGGGCGATCGATGAGGCGCGAGTCCTTCGAGAGCGCGAACAGCGACCGCTGGCGGCGCTTCGAGCAACTGCTGCGCGGCGAGCGCGAGCGCGGCCGGCGCAGGGGAATCAAGCCCGGGTCCGGAGCGTTCAACGAGTCCGCCATCGAGCGCGGCGCGGACGAGCGCGGCGCGCCTGCCGCCGACTCGCACGAGTTCCCGCAGCTGTACCGGCGCGTGTGCCAGGACCTCGCGCTCGCGCGTTCGCGTCGCTACGGCGCCGACCTCGAGGAGCGGCTGAACCAGCTCGCGCTGCTCGGCCGCAACGTGCTGTACGCGCGCCGCGGCAGCCCGCTGCAGCGCGTGCGCGACTTCGCGGTGCGCGGATTCCCGGCGCAGGTTCGCGCGTTGCGCGGACCGCTGTGGCTTGCGATCGCGCTGTTCGCGCTGCCGTTCGGGCTGTTCTGCGCCAGCGCGTGGTTCGCGCCGTCGGTGATCGAGACGGTGCTCGATCCCGACACGATGCGCAGCTTCGAGTCGAACTACGACCCCGAGGCCGCGCGCCGCACGGTCGGCCGCGCGAGCTCGTCGGACTTCGCGATGTTCGGCTTCTACGTCTACAACAACGTCGGCATCGCGTTCCGCACGTTCGCGTCGGGCGTGTTCGGCGGACTGGGCTCGCTGTTCTACCTCGTGTTCAACGGCATCTACCTCGGCGCCGTCGCGGGGCACCTGTCGACGCACGGGATGTCCGGCACGCTGTGGCCGTTCGTGATCGGGCACGGCGCGTTCGAGCTGACCGCGATCGTGCTGTCCGGTCAGGCCGGTCTGCACATCGGCTACGCGCTCGTCGCGCCGGGTCGGCGTCCGCGCGCGCGCGCGCTGCGCGAGGCCGGCCGCGAGAGCGGCGTGATCGTGCTCGGCGCGGCGGCGATGCTGATCGCGGCGGCGCTGCTCGAGGCGTTCTGGTCGTCGTCGTCGCAGCCGGTCGGCGTGAAGTTCGCGGTCGGCGGTGCGCTGTGGGCGCTGGTCATCGGCTACTTCGCGCTGGCGGGGAGGAATCGTGCAGCTCGAGCGAGCTAGGGTCGCGCTGCGACCGCGCGGTTCGGGCGAGGCGCTCGACCTCGGCCTCGCGATGCTGCGCACGTGGTTCGCGCGCCTGCTCGCGGTGTGGTGCCTGACCGGCTTGCCGGTGCTCGTCCTCTGCGTCGCGCTGCTCGGTCCGCAGAGCTACTGGACGCTGGTCGTGTGGTGGTGGCTCGCGCCGCTGCTCGAGCGGCCGCTCGTGTTCGTGCTGTCGCGCGCGGTGTTCGACGCGCTGCCGGATGCGCGCACCGCGCTGCGCGAAGTGCCGCGGCTGTGGACGCGCCAGCCGCTGCGCGGCCTGCTGCTGCACCGGCTCGATCCGACGCGCGCGGTCGTGCAGCCGGTCGCGCTGCTCGAGGGCATCAGCGGCGCCGCGCTGCGCAACCGCGAGTCGCAGATGCGCGGCGGGCAGATCGGCGCGTGCCTGATGCTGATGAAGGCGGCGGCGGGCTTCGAGCTCGTCGTCGCGCTCTCGCTCGTGGCGGCCGCGTACTTCTTCGTGCCCGCGCAGTCGATCGAGTCGCCGGAGGAGTTCGCCGCGCTGTGGTTCGATCCGCACGGGCCGTACGCGTGGTTGCTCGTCGTCGCGGCGGGGGTCGCGTACAGCTTCGGCTGTCTGGTGCGCGCGAGCGCGGGTTTCGCGCTGTACCTGAACCGCCGCACCGAGCTCGAGGGCTGGGACCTCGAGATCGCGCTGCGACTGCTCGCGCGGCGCGCGTCGGGAGTCGCGGCGCAGCACGCGCGCTCGCTCTCGGCGCTGTGGCTCGCCGCGTGGCTCGGCCTCGCGGTGTGCGCGGCGCCGGTCGGCGCGCAGGAGCCGGCGCCGCCGAGCCCGGCGCCCGCCGTGCAACCCGCCGATCCGCCCGAGCTCGCGCGCGCGATCCTCGAAGGGCCGGAGTTCAAGCGGATCTTCAAGGAGACGACGTGGCTGCCGGAAGACGTCGACGACGAGCGCGCGGAGTCGACGGCGTTCGACGCGCTCATCGGTCCGCTGCTCGAGGTGCTGCTGTGGACGGCGGCGATCGCCGCGTTCGCGGTCGTGATCTGGTGGATCGCGCTGCGCGTGCCCGCGGTCGTGCAGAGCGCGGGCGCCGCGCCGCCGGCGGAGCTGTTCGGCCTCGACATCCGCCCCGAGTCGCTGCCCGCGGACGTCGCGGCGAGCGCGGCGAGCGCGTGGCGCGCCGGCGACGCGCGCGCGGCGCTGTCGCTCCTGTACCGCGGCGCGATCGCGCGGCTCGTGCACGGCGCGGGCCTCGAGATCGAGGTCGGCGACACCGAGCAGGATTGCGTCGTGCGCGTGCGCGCGAAGTCGAAGGCCGAGCTCGCGAACTACTTCGCCGACCTGACGCGCGCGTGGACCGCGGTCGCGTGGTCGCACGAGCCGGTGCGCGCGCCCGAGTTCGACGCGCTGTGCGCCGGCTGGCGCCGCGCGTTCGAGAGGAGCGCCGCGTAGCCGATGGGCCGCAAGCTCTTCTGGATCGGGCTCGCCGTCGTCGGCGTCGGACTGCTCGCGTGGTGGATCTCGACGCTCGACCTCGAGCGGCGCACGAAGGAGATCGACCTCGGTTGGAGCCCGCGCGCGCGGCGCGACCCGCTGCTCGCGGCGCGCTTGCTGCTCGAACAGCTCGAGGTCGAGGTCAGCGACGCCGACACGTCGCAAGACCCGCCCGATCCGAGCAGCGCGGCGTTCCTCGCGCTGCCCGGCCAACCGATGGCGCCGGAGCGCGAGGCGCGCTGGCGCGCGTGGATCGAGAACGGCGGCTTGCTCGTGCTGTCGCTGCCGTTCGACGGACCGCGGCGCCGGCGCCTCGACGTGCTCGACGGCGAGGGTCGCTACTCGATCCCGATCGCCGGCGATCTCGGCCTCGAGCTCGTGCTCGAAGCGGAGGCGCCCGAGCGCGAGCGCGACGCGCCGCTGCGCGGCTGGCGCCTGTCGAAGGGGCCGCGCGCCGGGCTGCGCTTCGAGGAGCTGCACGGTGCGCACGTCGGCGAGCGCTCGTTCGAGCTGCGCGTGCCGAGCGGGGCGCGGCGCTTCGACTGGTCCGACACGACGCCCGACGGCTGGGTCTTCGGCGACGACGGCGTTTGGATGGTCGCGTACTCGCTCGGCAAGGGACAGCTCGTCGTCACTGCCGACGACGTGTGGCTGTCGAACGACGGCATCGCGCGCGCCGAGAACGCCGCGCTGCTCGCGGAGCTCGCGTCGTGGCGCGAGCGCGTCGTGCTGCTGCGCGACCTGCACCGCGAGTCGCTGCTCACGTGGCTGTACCAGACGGCGTGGCCCGCGTTGCTCGCGCTGGGCGCCGCGCTCGCGCTGTGGATCTGGCGGCGCGCGCCGCGCACCGGTCCGTGGCTGCCGCAGCCGAGCGGGCACGAGCAGAGCTTCCTCGAGCACCTCGGCGCGAACGGCGCGTACCTGTGGCGCCACCGCGGGCGCGAAGCGCTGCTCGAGCCGCTGCGGCGCTCGGTGCGCGCACAGCTCGAGCGACGCCGGCCCGATCTCGCGGGCGCCGACGCGCGCTCACTCGCCGCGGTGCTCGCCGACGCGAGCGGCCAGGACCCTCGAACGCTCGAGAGCGCGCTCGGCGCGCGCTCGTGGACCCCGCGCGCATTCGTCCGCGACGTGCGCGCGCTCGTGCAGGCCAGGAAACGACTATGAACGACTCGACTGTTCCTCCGACGACTCCGGCCGCGGCGAGCGCCGCCGTCGCACCCGCTCCCGTCGATCCCGCCCCCGTCGATCCCGCCGCTGCGCAGTGGGCGATCGCGTCCGCGCAGCGGATGCGCGGGGAGATCCAGAAGGCCGTCGTCGGCCAGCACGAGAACGTCGAGCAAGTGCTGCTCGGCTTCCTCGCCGCCGGTCACGTGTTGCTCGAAGGCGTGCCGGGTCTCGGCAAGACGCTGCTGATGCTCGCGCTCGCGCGCACGTTCGGCGGTCGCTCGGCGCGCGTGCAGTTCACGCCCGACCTGATGCCGAGCGACGTCACCGGTCACGTCGTGCTCGACACCGCGACCGGCAGCCTGCGCGTCAAGCGCGGTCCGGCGTTCACGAATCTGCTGCTGGCCGACGAGATCAACCGCGCCTCGGCGAAGACGCAGTCGGCGCTGCTCGAGGTGATGCAGGAGGGGCAGATCACGATCGAGGGCGAGTCGCTGCGCGTCGAGCCGCCGTTCATGGCGATCGCGACGCAGAACCCGGTCGAGCAGGAGGGCACGTACCCGCTGCCCGAGGCGCAGCTCGATCGCTTCCTGCTGCATGTCGCGATCGGCTACCCGACCGAGGACGAGGAGGTCGCGATCGTCCGCCAGGTCGCCGACGGCCGCGCCGGCGACCGGCTCGACGTCGAGCGCGTGCAGTCGGTCGTCGACTGCGCGCAGGCGGTCGAGCTGCAGCGGATCACGAGCCGGCTGCGCGTCGATCCGGCCGTCGCCGCGTACGCGGTGCGCATCGCGCGCGCGACGCGCGCGTGGCGCGGCATCGCGCTCGGCGCGGGACCGCGCGGACCGATCGCGCTCGTGCGCGTCGCGCGCGCGAAGGCGTTGCTCGAGGGCCGCACGTACGTGATCCCGGCCGACGTGAAGAGCGTCGCGCTGCCCGCGCTGCGCCACCGGATCACGCTCGCGCCGGATCTCGAGCTCGAGGGCGTGCAGCGCGACGAAGTGCTGCGCGCGGTGCTCGCGAAGGTCGAGGCTCCGCGCGCGTGAGACCGGCGCCGCGACTCGTCGCGCTCGGCTTCGCCTTCGCGGCGCTCGCGTGGGCGGCGCTGTGGTGGAGCCCCGTCGGCTGGATCGGCGGCGCGCTCGCGGCGCTCGTCGCCGTCGTCGCGTTGTTCGACGCGCTCGAGCTGCGCCGGCGCGCGCCGCTCGAGCTCGTGCGCGTGATGCCGCGCACGTTCGCGCTCGGCGTGCGCACGCGCGTGCGGCTCGAGCTCGCCAACGCGGGTTCCGCGCGCGAGCGCGTCGAGGTGCACGACGGTCACCCGGAGACCGCCGCGGTCGCAGGCCTGCCCGCGCGCGGCGCGATCGAGCCCGGCGCGACGGTCGGCCTCGAGTACGAACTGCGTCCGCAGCAGCGCGGCGAGCAGGCGTTCGAGCGCGCGTGGCTGCAGCGCGCGTCGCGCCTCGGTCTGTGGCAGCGGCTCGAGCGCGCCGGCGCGCCGCAGCTCGTGCGCGTGCTGCCGAACTTCGCGCGCATCGCGTCGCTCGACTTGCGCGCGCTCGAAGGACGCCTCTTGCTGCTCGGCGTGCGCCGCAAGCGCCGCCGCGGCGAGGGCATGGAGTTTCACCAGCTGCGCGACTACGCGCCGGGCGACACGCTGCGCCAGGTCGACTGGAAGGCGGCCGCGCGCCGCGGCAAGTTCGTCTCGCGCGAGTACCAGGAGGAGCGCGACCAGCAGGTCGTGCTGCTGCTCGACTGCAGCCGCCGCATGCGCGCGCAGGACGGCGAGCTGTCGTACTTCGATCACTGCCTGAACGCGGCGCTGCTCGTCGCGTACATCGCGCTGCGCCAGGGCGACGCGGTCGGCGTGATGGCGTTCGGTGGCACCGACCGCTGGATCGCGCCGCGCAAGGGGCGCGCGACGCTCACGGGTCTGCTCGGTTCGCTGTACGACCTGCAGGCGGGCCTCGAATCGCCCGACTACCAGCGCGCGGCCGAGCGGCTGCTCGAGCGGCAGAAGCGGCGCGCGCTCGTGATCGTCGTGACGAACAGCCGCGACGACGACACGAGCGACCTCGCGCCCGCGCTCGCGCTGCTGCGCCGCCGGCACGTCGTGCTCGTCGCGAACCTGCGCGAGCCGGCGATCGAGGCGGCCGCGCGGCCGGAGCGCGTGCCGGATCTCGAGGCGAGCCTGCTCGCGTGCGCGGCGAACGCATATCTCGAGGGGCGCGCCGCCGCGCTGCGCGGGCTGAACCGACCGGGCGTGCTCGCGCTCGATCTGTTGCCGCGCGACCTGCCGACCGCGCTCGCCGGCAAGTACCTCGACTTCAAGGGCTCGGGCGCGCTGTAGTCGCCGCGCGCGAGCGCGCAGTAGGCTCTCGGGCCCCGATGCGAATCCTGCGCAAGCTCTCGCGCGTCCTCGGCGCGCTGCTCGTCGGACTGCTGCTGCTCGAAGGCAGTCTGTGGCTGCTCGCGTGGGGCCGCGCGGCATTCGCGGGCCGCGCGAGCGCGACGCCGACCGCCGGCGCGCAGACCTGGCTCGCCGTCGGCGATTCGCACACGTACGGCTGGAACGTCGAGGCATCAGCCGCGTGGCCGGCGGTGCTCGAGCGGCTGCTGCGCGCGCACGGCGCCGAAGTCGGCATCGCCAACGAGGCGGTGCCCGGTCAGAACACCGCGACGATCCTGTCGGTGCTGCCCGCTCACCTCGCGAAGTACCGGCCGCGCGTGCTGCTCGTGCTGGCCGGGCTCAACAATCCGTTCTCGCGGCCGGAGCACGAGGGTGCGCTCGCGCGCGCGCTGCACGCGACGCGCACGTACAAGCTCGCGCGCGCCGCGCTGCAGCGCTTCGAGCGCGCCGAGCCGCCGCCCGCGCACGCCGAGGCTTTTCAGACGCACGTGCGGCCCGACGGCAGCACCGACGTCGTCGCGGTCTCGCGCACCGGCGAGGTGCGCGCGTTCCACGTCGGCGACGGGACGCTCGCGGCGGGGGAGGGCGAGCTCGGCCGCGACTGGATCGCGCGCGATCTCGAGCGGATCTGCGAGCTCGCGCGCGCGGCCGGCGCGGTGCCGGTGCTGTTGACCTACGCGCGCGAGGAAGGCGAGTTCGTGCCGGGCGTGAACTTCGCGATCCGCACCGCGGCCTCGAAGGGCGGCGCCGCGCTCGTCGATCTCGCGCGCGTGCTCGAAGTAGGGCTCGAGCGGCGCGCGGCCGACGACTACTTCTTCAAGGACTTGCACCCGCGCGCGATCGGGTACGAGGTCGTCGCGCGCGCGATCCACGACGCGCTCGTCGATGCGCGCATCGTCGACGCGCCGCAGCTCGGCGATCCGTGGGCGACGGCGGCGGCGCTCGAGGTCGGATTGCGCTGGACGAGCGCGACCGAGCTCGAGCTCAGCGGCGATGCGGGCCTCGAGTACACGGTGCTGCTCGCGCGCGCGCGCGGCGACCAGCCGGGGTTCGGCGAGCACCGGATCCCGCTCGCGGCGGACGACTTGTTCGATGCGTCGAAGAAGTCGACCGCGTTGTCGGGGGCGTTCGATGCACAGGGCAAGGCGCGGCTCGCGCTGCCGGCAGCGCTGGCGAGCGCGGCGGGCGACGAGCCGGTGCACGCCGCGCTCGTGCTGCGCACGAAGGGCTGGCTCGTGCAGAGCGTGAGCGCCGCGGTCGAGCGGCCGCGTTAGTTGGGGCGGTTACCGCGCGACGCCGTGATTCGGCGATTCTGCTAGCCTGGGTTGCTGCACGGATCCAAGTCGTTGGATCGATCGGCCAGTCGTGACGACGAGAAGCACACTTGCATGGGCTGTCCTGGTGTCGTCGAGCTGCCGCGTCGCCGCTGCGCAGAGCGCGTTGTTCGATTGGTATGGTTCTGGGCAGCCGGACTTTTTGGGTCGGAGCCCGACCATCGTCGGAGACACGAACGCGGACGGATACGCCGACATCGCCGCCGGCAACGGAGAGTACGTCATGCTCTTTTCAGGGCAATCGGGATTGCCACTGCACACTTTCTACGAGGCAGGGCAGACGAGCTACGGATTCAACGTTTTCGACGTCGGTGACGTGAACGCCGACGGAGTCGCTGACCTCGCGGCGGGTGACCCGAACTGGGGGCTCGGGAGTGCGGGCGCCGTGTTCGTCTACTCCGGTGCCGACTACTCGAAGTTGCACGCGCTGTTCGGTGACTCGAACGGTGACAACATGGGCACTGCGGTCGCCGGATGCGGCGACGTGGACGGAGATGGGTTTGGCGACATCATTGTTGGTGTCTACAAGGATGCGCTTGCATCCGTCGTTCAAGGGAGCACCAGAGTGTTCTCGGGGCGAACCGGCGCTGAACTCCATCGCTTTTGGGGCGATGCAGTGCCGCTCCAAGGAAGCGGCTACGCCGTTGCTGGAGTTGGCGATGTCAACAGCGACGGCATCCCGGACATCATGTACGGGTCATGGACCGGAAAGTACGCCAGAGTTCGGTCGGGTAAGGATGGCACGCAGATCGGCGGAGCGAGCGGCGGGTCGGTGACGTTCGGACAGTCTATGACTGGGCCGGCCGATGTTGACGCTGACGGTGTGCCCGATCTCGTCGTCGGTGAGTACTGCTTCAGTCAGGCGCAGCTTCCCAGTTCGTGCGACGGCGCAGTGCACTTCCACTCCGGTTCGAGCGGTGCCCGGATTGCAACGATCGTCGACAACGTTGTACTCGGAGAGTTTGGCCGCTTGCTCGACGTTGCCGGCGACGTCAACGGCGACGGGCACGACGACGTGATTGTCGGTGCTCCTGCCATCGCGACGATCACGAGCGGCGCCCCGCAGCCCGGCAAACTGTGCGTCGTCTCGGGCGCCACGCATGGTTTCCTACACGCGGTCGAAGGGGTCGCGCCGGGCGATGGATTCGGAAGTGGTGTCGCGGGCGGCGGTGACGTGAATGGCGATGGGGCGCTCGATTTTGTCGCCTACTCGCCGGGCGACGATACCCTCGGGGACGGTTGGGGAAGGCTCACTGCGATCTCAAGCGTCCCATTGACCCTCGTCGCAGCTCCTCATGCGATTCCCGCCGCCACAGGCGGGACCCAATTGCTGCGGCTGAGCGCCTCCTCGACGCATGCGGGTGCGTTCTACTTGCTGCTCGGGTCCGTGAGTGGGAGCAAGCCGGGTGTCGCTGTGGATTCGCTGCTCTTCCCGCTCAACGTTGATCCGTACCTAATGTACACACTGTCGAATCCGAACTCACCACCACTGTCGGGATCGCTCGGATTGCTCAGCCAGACTGGCACGGCGCTGGCGACGTTCTCGTGGCCCGGGCCAGTGCCATCGGCACTACTGGGTATGACAGGACATCACGCCTATGTCCTGCTCGGGGCTGGCGCCGTAACACTTACGAGCAACGCCGTGCCTGTGAGCTTTGTGCCATAGGCGTTGATTCGCCTCAGCGGGTTCGGGCCATCAGAGCCCCGCGTCGAGCAGCGTCGCGACGCTGACGTTCGACAGCCGCACGCTCAGCGTCGCGGGATCGATGCTCGCGCCCTGCAAATACACGACGGCGCCTTCGACACCGGCGCCGAGATCGAGGATCGTCGCGCTCCCGCTCGCGCTGCCCGCGGCCCCGACCGTGCCCAGCGCGAAGAGCTGTCCGATCTGTCCGGCAAGCACGCCGACGTACGCGTCGACCCATTGCGGTTGCATCGAGCTCGCGACGAACACGAACGCGTAGTCGTTCGGCGTCGACTCGAGCGACACGTGCAGCGTCTGACCTTCGCGCACGACCGGCGTCGCGCCGAGCACGGGCGAGTCGCCGCCAAGCAGGCTCGGAATCGCACCGATGATGTCGGGCACGGGTTGCGGCTGCGGACACGGCGGACTCGTGAGGCCGCTCGCCCCGGCGTGAATCGTGCTCGCGAGCACGTGGGAGGAACCGGTGTAGCTGAGTCCGGGGCCGGGATCGTGAGGCACGCACAGCCCGAACGAGTAGTACGACGTCGGCAGGCCGTCGCCTCCGGTCAGCGCGGTGCGCGACACGAGCAGTTGGGTCGCCGAGTTGACCGCCTCGCGCCCCGGCGCGCCGTAGAACCCCATCACGGCGAGCTCCTTCACCGCCGGAGCGCCGAAGATCGAGCTTGCGTGAATCGTCAGTGTCGAGCCCGGTTGCTCGGCGCCGACGGCGAGTCCTTGGACTGCGTAGCTGAAGAGCGGCGGAAGCTGATACAGCGCTGTCGAGGTCGCGCGGATCGTGCAGCGCGTGACGCCCGTCCAGCGCGACGAGAACGCTTGGATCCCGCTCCTCGAGCCGGTGATGTTGCAGTCCTCGACGAGCAGTGTGCCCGCGCCGATGCGGACGGTCGGCTGCGTCGCCGGCGGCTCGAACACCACGCCCGCGAGCTCGAGTCCGCGCAGTGCGATCACGTGCTCCGCCGCGACGCCGCCGAAGTCGAGCAGACCGCGAATGCGCGGCGGGATCGCCGCATCGCCGACGATCGAGAGCGACTTGCCGGGTGCGGGTATCGCGATCGACTCTCCATACGTTCCGGCGCGCACGAGCACGATGTCCCCGCTCGCGGCGGTGTCGATCGCGGCTTGGATCGACGTGAAGTCGACGCCGGGACCGGCGGTTGGCGCGACGACGAGGACGTTGGAGGCGAGCAGCGCGAGCAGCATCGGGGCTCCGAGTTCGGGGTCGGGGGGTGAGCGAGCTCAGAGCCCCGCGTCGAGCAGCGTCGCGACGCTGACGTTCGACAGCCGCACGCTCAGTGTCGCGGGATCGACGCTCGCGCCCTGCAGATACACGGCGGCGCCTTCGACGCCTGCGCCGAGCTCCTGCACGACGGCCGACTTCGACAGGCTGCCGGAGCCGCCGACGAATCCGAGCGGGACGACGCTCGCCGCCGGATTCACGAGCACGCCGACGTACGCGTCGAGCTCGACGCGCTGCACGCTCGTCGCGACGAGCAGTACGCCGTACTCGCCGCTCGCCGCGTCGAGCGTCGCCGTGAGCAGTTGGCCCTCGCGCGTGACGCGCGAGCTCGACAGCAGCGGCGCCGTGCCCGCGTGCACGACCGTCGTGCCTCCGATGCTCGCCGGTGGGACAGGCGGCAGCGGGCAGCCGTCCAACTGCGCCCAGAACGCGCCCGCGACGACGGTGGTCGCGGCGAGATGCGCGGTGCCGTTGAGTAGCAGCGCCGAGCCGGGCGCGCTGGCGATGCAGCCGCCGGACGTCGCCAGCTTCGAGCCCATGCCGATTCCGCCCTGGATCGACGCGTGCGAGGCGATCAGCTTGCCCGTCCAGTTCACGGCCTCGCGCGCGTCGATCCCGTACTCGAGGACGCCGGTGTCGTTGAACAACCCGCCGCCGCCGGACACGTAGCTCGAGTGCAGCGTCGCGAGCGAGCTCGCGCCCGGCGCGGTCTCGAGCCCGGTGCCGATCGCCGAGATCGGGCCGGGGCCAGCGCCCGAGCTCGCGTAGGCGCCGCTGCGCGTCAGCGCGAGCCAACCCGAGGCGTCCGCGCGCACGCTCGACTGCGCGCCGTAGATCGTGCAGTCCTCGACGAGCACGTTGCCCTGGCTCACCTGCAGCGTCGTGTTCGAGTTGGGCAGCGGAGCGTAGAGGCCTGCCAGATCCAGGCCGC
Organism: Planctomycetota bacterium; assembly: GCA_004296785.1. Classification (GTDB taxonomy): domain Bacteria; phylum Planctomycetota; class UBA1135; order UBA1135; genus GW928-bin9. The sequence goes on along the minus strand of SCVU01000785.1, from coordinate 1,126 downwards.
GCACCACGAGCGTCTGCGACGGCTGCTGCGTGTGGAACGTCCACAGCCCGAGGATCGAGTACGGCGCCGTCGGCCCGTCGGCGACGATCACGACGTTCTTGCCGCCGACCGGCGCGGAAACGTCGCCGACGTACGTGCCGGAGCGCACGAGCACGATGTCGCCGTCGTTGGCGAAGTGCACCGCGTCCTGGATCGAGATGTAGTCGACGCCGAAGCCGGGCGTCTCCGCGACCACGATCACGCCGGAGAGGAGGAGCGGAGCGAGCATCGCGCGTTCCTGGCTCAGAGGGCTGCGTCGACCAGCACGGCGACGCTGACGTTCGAGAGGCGGACGGTGAGCGACGTGAGATCGATGCTCGCGCCCTGGAGGTAGGTCGCGACGCCTTCGACGCCGGCGCCGAGCTCCTGGATCTGCGCGCTCGCGCTGACGACGCCGCTCGGCGGCACGAGGCCGAGCGCGAGCAGGCTCGCGCCCGCGTTCACGACCGGGCCGTGGAACTCGGAGACGAACAGCGGCTGCACGCTCGTCGCGACGAGCAGCACGGCGTACTCGCCGGCGCTCGTGTCGAGCGACAGCGCGAGCGTCTGTCCTTCACGCGTGACCGGGTAGCTCGTGAGCACCGGTGCAGCGCCGCCCGGCGTCAGCCATCCGCCGCTCGACGCGTGCGCGCCCGGGATCGCCGGCGGCGTCGTGCACGGCGCGTTCAACACGCCCGCGCCGCCCGCGGTCGTCGTCGCATCGAGCAGGTGCGCGCCCGGCTGGCCGCTGCCGAGCGAGAGGCCGTAGCCGCCCAAGCTGTACACGCACGAGCTGAAGTACGACGAGTACGTCGATCCGTAGCCGTCGCCGCCGGTGAGCGCCGTGCGCGCGGCGACGAGCAGACCCGAGTGCACGAGCGCGCCGGCGCCGGCCTGCAGCCCGATCGGATTCCCTTGCACGACGAGGAACACGCCGGGCCCGCCGGTGCTCGCGCACTGGTGCAGCGTCGTCGTCGTCGCGGCGCTCCACACGCCTTGTCCGATGGCGCCGCCTTCGCCGAACGAGTACGACATGCCTTGCAGCGTCGAGTTCGCGACTCCGACCCACCCGCTGTTCGTCGTGCGCAGCGCACTCAGCGATCCCTGC
>SCVU01000784.1 GCA_004296785.1 Planctomycetota bacterium | reverse complement strand
TGACGTGGGAGGGTCAGGTGGTCGTGCGCAACGACGACTCCAGCGAGGCGAGCGTGCTCGGGCCGAGCGGATTCTTCGATATCAACGCGCTCGCTCGCTCGCCGTCCGGCGTGTACGTCGCGTACACGAACTCGTCGATACCGCGGCTGCTGAAGATCGATCCGAAGGTCGGGAGCGCGACGGTGCACGCGCTGCCGTTCCTCAACGACGTGCGCGCACTTGCGTACCACCCCGACGGTCGACTGTTCGCCGCCGACCACGCGACGAGCGCGTTGTACACGCTGGACCCGTCGGTCCCGTTCGGGAGCTCGTCGATCAAGCAATTGGTCGGTTCGCTCACGCCCTTCGGCATGGCCGGTCTCGCGTTCTCGAGCAACGGGGCGCTGTACGGCTGGAGCGTCGCACAGGGTTTGGTCTCGATCGACCCGACGACGGCGGTGTGCACGGACTTGAACGCGAGCGCCGACGGCGGCAGCTTCATCCAAGCGCTCGCATTCCGCAGCGACGATCGGCTCTACGGATTTCGCGAGGACGTGTACCGCTTCGATCTCTCGAACGGTGCGTTCACGAGCCTCGGAATCGCGAATGCGTTCGACCTGCGCGGCGCGGAGTTCGCGCCGGAATGGTTGCCCGAGCTCGAGGTGACGTCGCTCGTCACGCCGGGGACGCCGATCGCGGTCGACATCGATGCGCCAGCGCAGAGCGTCGTGCTGCTCGGCGTGTCGCCCAACGCCGGATTCTTGTGCCTCCCGCCGCTGCCCGCGTGCCTGCAGCTCGGCAGCGATCCCGCGGCGATCGTCCTCGCCGCGACGAAGCTCGTCGGCGCGTCAGAGGAACTGCACCTCGAGTTCCCGACGCTGCCCGATCCGGGCATCCTCGGAGTGCGCCTGCACTGGCAGGTGGTGTCGGTCGCGCCCGGCGGCGCGCTCGGCGTCTCCGATCACGAAGTCACCTTGTTCCACTGATCCCTCCGCGTCCGCGCGTCGCGATCACGCCCCACGTTCGCACCTCGATTCCCCGATGAGACACTCAGAACCTGCGACTCACACCGCATCCCTCGTGCTCAAGCTCGCCACCGCACTCGCGTGCGCCGCGCTCGCGCCGTCCGGACTCGCCGCGCAGTGCTCGGCGATCCAGCTCAATGCGAACGACCCGGCGGAGAAGGACGATCTCGGCGAATCGATTTCGTTCCAAGGCACGACGTTGCTCGCCGGCGCGCGGCTCGCCAACATTTTTGGAGTGGAAACGGGCGCCGCGTACGCCTTCCGCGACACGGGCGCGGGGTGGGCGCTCGAGTGGAAGCTCTATGCGAGCGACGGCGCGAATGGCGACGAGTTCGGAGCCGCGGTCGCTGTACGCGGAGACATCGCATTCGTCGGTGCACCGGGCGAGTCCACGTTGCCCGTCGGCGACAAGGGAGCCGTTTACGCTTTTCAGCGCACGGGCGGCGCGTGGTCGCAGACTGCGAAGCTGGTGGCGTCGGACGTCGCCACGGCCCAGGACGCCTACTTTGGCTACGCGCTCGCGCTCGGCCCGGCCATCGCGTTGATCGGAGCGCCTCAACTCGCTCAAGATGACCTGGGGCGCGCGTACGTGTTCCAGCGCGTCGCGGGCGTGTGGACGGAGACAGCGATTCTCGCGCCTGCCGATGGTGCGCTTGGTGATGAGTTCAGCCGGTCGGTCGCGCTCGAGGGCAACTATGCGATCCTCGGTGCGCAAGCGACCGACGACTCGTTCATCGACTCGGGATCGGTCTATGTGTACGAGCGCATCGGCTCGACGTGGACTCTCTTGCAGGAACTCCACTCGCCGACTCCGCAACTCGGCTCGCGATTCGGAAATTCCGTTGCGCTGGAGGGTGGGCTGCTCGCCGTCGGCGATCGCGAGCGCGTGCAGTTGTTCCGCCTTGAATCCGGGAGCTTTGTCCACGAAGCCACGCTCGCCGGGCTGAGCGCGAAGGTGGGCGATGATTTCGGCAGCTCGGTATCCGTGTCCTCCGGCCGCGTGGCGGTCGGTGCGCGGCTCGACGACGCGGCGGGCCAAGAGGCCGGCGCCGGCTACGTCTTCGAGCAGGTCGCCGGCGTGTGGAAGCAGCGCTGCAAGCTGATCTCACCGGAGCAGCTCCCGAACGACTACGGCGGCGCGAGCATCGACCTCGAAGGGGATCGCGTCGCCATCGGAGCGTACCAACACACGGTGCTCGGCCTCGAGCGCGCGGGGGCCGTGTTCGTGCACGACGTGGTCGGAACCAAGGCGTGCTTGATTCCGGTGCAGCCCAAGCTCGACGTCGGGGACGGGCAGCCGACTCTGGACATGACGCTCAACACGAGCACGAATCTGCTCGGAAAGCTCTATCTGATCGTCGGCACGCTGTCCGGCACGAATCCCGGCCTCGTCGTCGATGGCTTGCCGTTCCCGATCAACATCGACACCTACTCGCTGTTCTGCATCCAGCAGCCGAACGTGCTGCCGTTCGTGAAGTTCCTCGGCTTCGTCGGGCCGACGGGAGCGGAGAAGCCCGGCCTGCACATGCAGTCGCCACTGCCGGCGCTCGCCGGCTCGACCCTGAATCACGCGTTCGTCGTGCTCGATCTCGCGGCCGGCCAAGTCGTCGCGACGAGCAACGCCACGGCCACGCCGATCGTGCCCTGATCCGCATCGGTCCTCGAATCCCGGACTCCCGT
>SCVU01000783.1 GCA_004296785.1 Planctomycetota bacterium | reverse complement strand
CGAGAACGCGCCCGACCACGGCGTGCTGTACCTCGTGCTCGCCGACGCGCTGTTCGCGACGCGCGACTACCACTACGCGGCGTACGCGCTGCGGCGCGCGCTGATCCTCGAGCCCGCGCTCGCCAGCGGCGCGATCGACAAGCACGGGTTCTACACGGACCCGACGGAGTTCGACCGACAGCTCGCGGTGCTCGAGCTGTACGTGAAGGAGAACCCGCTCGACGCGGACGCGCGCCTCGTGCTCGCCGCGAACGACCTGTTCGGCGGGCGGCCGCAGGCCGCGGTCGAACTGCTCGAGGCCCCGGGCGCGAGCGCGCTCGGCATCGATTCGGCCGCCGCGCTGATCCTGCAGGCCGCGCGCGCAGCGCAGTACGGACAGCCGTCGAGCGCGCCGACCGCCGCGCCGCTGCTGCTCGAACAGGGCAAGATCTGAGCGCGCTCGGGCAGGGCAGGCTCGGAGCGCGCGTGCGCGCTAGAGCTCGAGCTCGCGCGGGCCGTCCGAGCTCGCGTAGATCGTGACGCGCGGCACGCGCCCGAAGCGGCGCGCGAACTCCGCCTCCAGCGCCGGCGCGAGCGCCGCGCTCGCGCGCGGGTGCAGCAGCACGACGACGCAGCCGCCGAAGCCGGCGCCCGTGAGGCGCGCGCCGTAGACGCCGTCGAGCGCGCACGCGGTCTCCGACAGGCAGTCGAGCTCGGGCAGCGAGACCTCGTACGCATCGCGCAGCGACGCGTGCGTGCGCACCATCAGCTCGCCGAAGGCCGCGAGCTCGCCGCGCGCGAGCGCGTCGCGCGCCGCGAACGTGCGCTCGACCTCGCTGACGACGTGCAGCGCGCGCCGCGCGACGACCGGCTCGAGCTCGGCCGCGTGGCTCGCCAGCACGCCCGCGGGCACGTCGCGCAGGCACGTCGCGCCGGGCACGTAGCGGCGCAGCTGCTCGAACGCGGCGCGGCACTGTTCGACGCGCAGGTTGAAATCGCCGCGCGCGAGCTCGCGCCGCACGCCGCTGTCCGCGACGCCGATCGCGATCCGCGCGTCGTCGAGCGCGACGTGCTCGAACGAGCGGTCGCGGCAGTCGAGCCACAAGAGCCGGCCGCGGCGCGCGAGCGCGATCGAGGTCGGGTCCATGATCCCGCACTTGACGCCGACGAACTCGCGCTCGGCCCACAGCGCGACCTCGATGCGCTCGAGGCTCGACAGCTCGATCCCCCACGCGCGCTCGAACGCGAGCGAGGTCCCGACGCAGATCGAGGCCGACGACGACAGGCCGCCGCCGATCGGCAGGTTGCCGCCGAACAGCACGTCGAGTCCGACGGCGCGCGGTCGCCGCGCGCACAGCGCGAGCGCGACGCCGAGCGGGTAGTCGAACCACGCGCCGGAACGCGCGCTGTGCGCCGCGAGCGCGAGGTCGATCTCGCACTCGCCGGGCTCGATCCGCGAGGCGAGGCGCAGCCGTCCGTCGCCGCGCGGCCCCAGCGCGACGAACGTGCCGCGATCGACCGCCACCGGCATCACGGGCCCGCCGTTGTAGTCGAGGTGCGCGCCCATCAGGTTCACGCGGCCCGGCGCGAAGAACACGCGCGGCGCGTCGCGGCGGCCGAAGCGCTGCTGCCAGGCCCGCACGAGCTCCGGCAAGAGTTCGCTCGCGCCGCTGGGCGCTGACACGGCGGCCATGCGCGCTGGCGTCGGCTCGATCATGCGGGTGCGCGAAGTCTACACGGCGCGGCGGTGGAGCCGCCGGGGCGCCCCGACTACCATGCACGGCGCCATGGTCGCTCCGCAGCTCCGCTTCGCGTCCGCCGTGCTCGCGATCGCGCTCGCTTCGGCGTGCGCCAGCGTCGAGTTCAAGCGGGAGTCACCGTCCGCCGGCACGTTCCGCTCGTCGGGCACCGCGTTCACGATCCTCTCGATCGACTTCCCGCGCCAGGCGATGCAGATCGCGCGCGAGAACGCGGTCGACGCCGGTCAGTCGAACCTCGTGATCGAGCACGCGCGCGTCGTGCCCGATCTCGGTTGGTGGAACTGGCTGCTCGACATCGTGAGCGTGCGCTACGCGGTGATCGAGGGCCGCTGGGGACACGCGGACGCGCCGACCGCCGCCGCGCGCTGAGCGAGATCGGCCGCACTCGCCGCCGCACGCGCGGGCTCGGCGCGCGCTCGCAGGCGCTCGTGCGCGCGCGCGGCGCGTCGAAAGCGCCGCGCCTGTGCGCAGAGGTATACTTCGCGGCTCGGTGCACCCGACCGAGCGAGAAAATCCTTCCGTGGACCTCTCCCTTCGCGTGGCGACGCCGATCGACGAACCGGCGCTGCTCGGCCTGATCGACTCGTGCTTCGAGCGCGTCGGCCGCGAGTCCGAGCTCGCGCGCGCGCTCGCCAGCGGCGATCCGCACTTCGATCCGGGCCTCTCGCTGGTCGGCGAGATCGACGGCCGCGCGGCCGGCTACGCGCTGTTCCTGCCGCGCCGCATCCAGCTGTGCGGGACCTTCGTCAAGCTCGCCGTGCTCTCGCCGTTCGCGACGCTGCCGGAGGCGCGCAAGCGCGGCCTGGGCAATTTCCTGCTGCGCACCGGCTTCCAGGCGCTGTGCGACCGCGGGATGTGCGGCATGGTCGCGCTCGGCCCGAGCGCGTTCTTCGCGCGCCACGGCTTCGCGCCCGCGTTCAACCTCTACACGACCGAGGCGCGCCTGGCGGATCTGCCCGAGCCCGACGCCGCGCCGTGGCGCGGCCTGCGCGGCGACGACCTCGGTGCGCTGCGCGCGCTGCTGCACGCGAGCTACGCGGGCGTCGCGGGCACCGAGGAGCGCTCGATCGCCGCGCTCGACTGGGAGAGCCCGATCGAGAACGGCCACACGCTCGTGTTCGAGCGCGGCGGCGCGCCGCGCGCGTACCTGCACTTTCGCACGCGCGGCGAGCTCGAGGTGCGCGAGTGCGCGGCCGCGACGTCGCACGACGTGCAGGCGCTGCTCGGCTTCATCGCGCGGCTCGCGCGCGAGCACGGCCGCACGCGCGTCGACCTGCACCTGCCGCCGCAGCACCCGGTCGCGCGCGCGCTCTTCCACCGCGGCGCGCCGCAGGTCGCGAGCAACTTCCGCGGCGCGGCGATGCTGTGCATCACCGACTGGAACGCGCTGTTCGGCGCGACCTCGGCGCACTGGCTTTCCGCGCTGCGCGCCGCCGGCGTCGCCGATGCGTCGATCGGCATCGACGGCGAGACCTGGCGGTTGCGGCGCGCGGACGACGCACTCGTCGTCGACCGCGGCCGCGTGAAGGAGCGCCACGTCGAGCTGCCGCACGGGCTCGCGCCGGGCTTCCTGACCGGCCAGCGCAGCTGGCGCGACCTCGACGCGCCGACTCCGCTGGCGCGCGCGCTGTTCCCCGCCGGCACGCCGATGTGGAGCTACTCGCCGGTGTTCGGACTGGCCGACGAGTAGCGCGGCGGCGCGCGCTCAGTACTCGCGCCGCAGCAGCACCCAGCCGGCGTTCGACTGGAACGGCTCGAGCAGCTCGCCCGGCGCGGCCTTCCACAGCTCGTCGAGGAAGTGCGCCTTGCCGGGATGGCGGCGGTGGATCCAGCCGAGATCGCCGCGGCGCTCGCGGCCGCCGAAGTCGTCGCAGAACTGGTGCGCGAGCTCGCCCATGTCCTCGCCCGCGACCACGCGCTCGTACAGCTTGGCCGCGATGTCCGCCGCGCGCTCGGACGAGCGGTCCGCGCTCGGTGAGCCGAGCGGCACGACCGACTGCGCGACGAGGATCGCGCGCGCGCGCACCCACACCGGATCGGCGAGCGCCGGGTCGAGCGCGTCGAGCGGCACGCGCTGCACGAGGTGCCAGCCGAGCGGCGACTCGATCGGCTCGCTCGTCGCGCCGACCGACAGCGTGAACGCGGCGGCCTTGAGCAACTGGTCGTACGGCCCGCGCTCGAAGATCGCGAGCGCGCCGCCGCGCGCCTTGGTCAGCGGATCGTCGGACTCCTCCGCGCACAGCTTCGCGAAGTCCGCACCGGCGCGCGCGCGCGCGAGCAGCGCGCGGCAGCGGCCCAGCGCGTCCTCGCGATTGGCGGCGACGAGCAGGCCGCGCGCGGCGGCGTGCGATTCCACGCGCTGCACGACGAGCCAGCCGCGCGGCGTCTCGAACGGCTCGCTGACCGCGCCGAGCTCGGCGCCCAGCACGAACGCGTCGAGCTTCGGACCGAGCATGCCCGGAGCGAACGTCCCGAGCACGCCGCCGAGCTGGCGATTCGGCAGCGACGAGTGATTGCGCGAGAGCTCGTCGAAGTCGACGCCCGCGCGCAGCCGCGCGGCCGCCTCGCGCGCGAGCGCGTAGGCCGCGTCGCGGGTCAGCGCGACGTCGGCGGTCGCGGCCTCGGCGCCCTTCCACGACACCTGGATCCCGCGCAGCGTCCGCACCTCGGGCGGAAACTCGCCGTGGTACATCGGCGTCAAGAAGGTCGAGCGCAGGCCGGCCGGCGTCGGCGCGGGAGCCGAGGCCGGCGCCGAGGCCGGCGCGCTCTCCTGCGCCGCGCGCGCGGGCGCGAGCACGGCTGCGGCGAGCGACAGGAACACAGTGGCGAAGCGCAGGCTCATTTCAGCGTGATGCTGCTCTCCATCGCGGTGCCGCCATAGCCGTCGAACCCGACCTCGTCGATGGCGCCGCGCAGAGTGCCGCGCGTCGCTTCGATCCGATAGCGACCGGGCATGAAGCGCCCGAGCTCCATCCAACCGTCGAGGCCCGACATGCCCTGCCCCTTGAGGAACCCGCCGATCGCGCGGCGCGCGTCGGCGCTGACGCCGGCTGCCGAGTCGAGCGGGACGACCTTCGCGACGGCGCCCGCCAGCGGCTGCCCGAGCGCATCGAGCGCGCGCACGCGGATCTCGAAGCCGCGCTCGAGCGCGATCTCGACCGACTGCGGCCCCTGCGCGCTCTTGACGTCGGCAACGCGCTTCTCGGCGTAGCCGTCGGCCCACACGAGCAGTTCGTGCCGGCCCTCGGCGAGCGACAGCAGTTCGAACTCTCCTTCGGCGCTCGTCGTCGCGCGCGACGGCTCGAGCTCGGGCGTCGCGCGCGCGTACGCGAGCACGGTCGCGCCTTTCTGCGGCTGGCCGCCGTCGCCGGTGACGCGGCCGCGGATCGCCCACGACGGCGACAGCGCGAACTCGAGGTCGGTGCGCACTTCGCCGTCGGCGATCTCGACGGAGTCGCCGGTGCGCGGCGCGTACTTGCCGCGGTCGTCGCCCCAGCGCGGCGGCTGCACCTCGAGCGCGTACGAGCCGGGCGAGACCCGCTCGAACTCGAAGCTGCCGTCGTCGCGCGTGGACGCACGCTCGCCGCGGCTCTCGCCGCCGATCAGCTGCGCGAGCAGACCCGTCGGCGCGCGATCCTCCTTCGAGCGCAGCAGCACCTGCGCGCCGCGCACCGGCGCGCCGCCTTCGCACGCGATCACGCGGCCGGCGATGCGGCCCTCCGGCAGCGCGAGGTCGCACTTGTACTCGGGCAGATCGGGCACGTTCACGCGCATCTGCGCATCGCCGCCGCGCCCCGCGCCGCCGTAGTTGAACTGGTACGCGCCGGGCGCGAGCCCGGGGAACTCGTAGGTGCCGTCCGAGCGCACCTGCGCGATCTTCACCTCGAGGCCGAGCATCCCCTCGCCCTCGAACGACAGCGCGAAGATCCCGCCGGCCGCGGCCGGCGCGCCGCCTGCGAGCACCTGGCCGTAGACGCGGCACGCGGCCGCCGAGCGATCGATGATGTCGTACTCGAGCACCGCGTCGGTCGGCACGGTGACGAGGTCGAACTGCAGCGTGCCGAGGAACGACATCGGCGACAGCGCTGCGTCGCCGCGCAGCACCGCGACGAAGTAACCGCCGCCCTGCATGTGCGCGATCTGGTAGTGACCGCTCGCATCGGCCACGCCCTGGTACAGATCGCCGCCCTCGCGCGAGCCGGTCAGCCCGGCCGGCGACGCGGCGACGACGATCGCGCCCGGCAGCGGGCGGTCGTGGCGATCGGTGATGCGACCCTCGAGTCCGCCGCCGCTCGACAGCGCGATCTCGACGCCCTCGACGGTCGCGCCCGCGGCGACTTGGATCGGCTCGGACGTGCTGAACGCGAAGTCGCGGTGCTGCGCGGAGAACTTCCACGCGCCGGCGGCGAGCCCGCGCACCTCGAACGTGCCGTCGCGCTTCGAGAGCACGCTCTCGCCGGACAACAGGCCCGTGCCCGCGACGATCGCGAGCGCGCCGCTCGGCGCCTCGTCGACCGCGTCGCCGAGCTCCGAGA